>NZ_JBQIOP010000008.1:0-107669 GCF_056822245.1 Petralouisia sp.
GTATGCCCGGAGCACGTTCTATTTGGCAAGGGTTAGAGGTGCTATGCGCATTGCTTGCTTATCGAAGTTATCTTATATAAATGTGGGTCAAGTTAAGACCCTGTTACGGGAGTTTGTGGAGAAAACCGTAATCCACAAATCGGAAGCCCTTGACAGGAAACGCCGGGGGAGCTCAGTACCATTTTAATCTACAAAACTTTTCTAAAAAATAATTCCATAGGCTGATCAAAGGGCGTATGATTAAATATCAGTCCACCGCAATCAATATACCCTAATTTTCGATATAAATGCTGCGCTTCTTCATCAACCTGTGTTGAAATCAAAGTCATCTTATAACCTTGCTGTTTCATATCATTTTCCCAAAAGACAAGGGCCTGTGAAGCAAATCCTTTATTTCGATATTTTTTGTCAACAAATATGAAATTCAAAAAAGGAAGATTATCCCACAAAACACTATAATGCATGAGACCAATTGGAACACCTGTTTCCCACATTATATAACCCGTTTTTGTATAAACACGTTTATCATAACTATTATCATCTGTATGCTTATCAATACTCATTACAAAATCTTTATCCTGTTGGCTCATGTATTTCACTATCATCTTTGCGCTCCTATTGTAACTGCTGAACTGACGCCAGGTAAAAAGAGAAGTTTTTTCATTAATTTGTGTCATTTTCTTTTACAAAGTAAACTGCCATCATGCTCAGCCTGCCGTCCGACGGGCCGCATGGCCATCCATACTATGGAAGCCAGGGGGCTTTCATTAGTAAATTGGTAATCATAGTAATGGCAGGGAATACGATACCTGCAACTACCCAAATCACCCAACTATATCCCCAATTATTGGTAGAAAGGCTGTAACCCACGTATATTGCAGTAATAATTAGCCAATATACAACCGAGACAGCGGCTGTAATCGGCTGGTTTTTCTTTTTTTCTTTTGAATACTCACCCTCTTGTAAGAGTTTTTCATAGCTTGACCATATGATGCCGCTGCTGACAAAGAAAACTACGCCAAACCCTGCAATAACAAAAGAAGCTGAAAGCATAATCGATAACAATAATTCATTTTCATCGTTAAAAATTGCTCCTCCAAAAAGAGGGATTAGCGACATAATACAAAGGCTGGCCCCGATGATATTGTTTCTTGTGTATGTTGCGTTATATTGCGCTTTCCGTTCCGTAACCATTCCACGAACGCCATATTCCGTCTCAAATACTTCTGTTTCCAAATAATTATATGCTTCTGTTTTCCTGCCGCTTGAAATAAATACAGCAACCGCAACAGTGACAAAAACAAGTAAAATAATGATGCCAATTCCTCCAGCAACATGCTCCGCCAACCCATATCTGGAAATACCGCTAACTGCTCCTAAAATAAATAGGCAGACAGGTGATAAAATACACAGAAAAGTTGCTAATGCAATTGATTTCGATGTGGCGGCTTTTGCAGAAAGAAAGGCATTTGCTTCTTCCATAGAGACACGCCTCAGCGTAGAAACATCATCAGACGGAATCATACGTTCTGCTTCTTCGATTTCATCTTTCAGCAAATAATCTGTACTTACGCCAAATAACTCTGAAAGGTGAATTATTTTTTCAAGGTCCGGAACGGACTGCGCTCCTTCCCATTTTGAAACGGATTGTCTTGTAACGCCCATCTGTTCCGCTAATTCTTCCTGTGACCAACCTGCTTTTTTGCGAAGCTGAATTAGTTTGTCTGCAAAAATCATTACTATATCCTCCTTGTGATTATTATGCATTGATTTTACCTTTTTCTCAGGTTGCTTACCACCAATCAGCGCCATTCAATGTGTCAACTGCTGGTTGCATCCACAGTTTTATAGCGATTTCACCCTTTGGCTAAGCATACGGGCAATCCGGTAGTCCTTATGTATCGAAATACAGATGGCAGGAATGATTTTTCAAACACGCTCTAACCCATCCCCAATTCCTGACGAAGATTTTCACAGTCCTGTGCCATTTCCTGCATCTCCTCATCCGAAACCATCTCATGAAGATCATAAGCCAATGGAGCTTTTACAAAGTGAGCCAATGCCTTGTCCATGGCATGTTTTTCTTCTTCTGTAAAAGTAATGCGGACAGTTTCTCCATTCTCATCATCCAGCAATTCTCCCAGGGATACACTGCCTGTTACAGAACACTCTAACATTAAAGCCGCCAAATCGACGATTAAATCAATGGCATAATAAAAATCATACGTTTCACCCTCTGCGTCAGTATATCCCAAATCAGGCGAGGTACAAAAATCCCCATTGAGTTTTTTCAGTCCTGTATCTTCAAATATTTCACTCAGCGGTATTTCTGCTTTTTGCTTATCCGCCAAATACTCCAATAAGGTTAGACTGTCATCCGTACCCCCAATATAATTACCCCAATATTTTTCAATATACATTTTTATTTCCTCCTTTGCTAATCCCGGCTTTTGTTCAATATAGAAGCTTAAATCTATCTCTGGAAATCTAATCACACCAATTTCTTCCCATTCGGCAGCATGCGCTCCAGAATCTTGATTGCATGATAATCAATTTCAAGCATGCTCTGCTCTAATGCATGTTCTTCCATTGGATGATGCACTTGTTCCAATCCGTCAAACACATGTAAATACGGTGATTCTGATACCCAATTTTCTTCTGTATTAATTTGAATAATACTTGAAACATATCTTGGATTTGCCTGTCGGATCACCTTCTGGAAACATTCATAGCCTGTAACTGCATAACAGAATCAAGTTTCATATGATTTTCATAATCAGCTAAAGGAATTTCTTCCCATGGATTTTTCATTTGATTTTTCAGCTTTCTATTTATATTTTTTAAGAAAAAACGCATTTCCCGCGGCTGGCGGCATAGATTTTTCTATGTTAACAGTATATCATTAAATGATTCGTTCATCAATTTCATTTTATCAAACACGGTCTAATTAAAACAGAGAGAAAAAGAAATAGTACTCTGCTGCTTCTTTTTCTCTCTGTTTCATTGCAATGCCCCTGTTTTTCGCCAGTGATTCATCCGATCAGTCTGATTTCATTCAGACTGACTGTAAGGCATCTGGTTGAAAAGTTTTTCACTTCAATGCTTCCCTGCACCTTCCATTTTTCCACCTGGCTTCTGGATACTCCCAAAGCCCCGGCAATTTGTTTTTCCGGACGGATTTTCAGTTCACAGGGATTTTGTATGGTAAGAAGAACCTGGCTGCCGCAGCCATTTTCCTGCTCTGTGTCTGAAAGTTTCACAAACTGATATTCCAACCGCTCTGTATCCACCTCCGCCCTGTTTTTTCGAAACAACTGAAAATTTCTGCCATACTGTTCTGCAAGCTCTCTGTCATTCTGCAGAAACCGCTGATATTCTTCTGCCGATATTGCAGACATCCTCTGCCTTTCATAAATCGCAAGATTCCATGTATGCCTGCATTTCTCACACTGATAAATCAGCCACACATCCAGTTTATTTCCGTTGGCATTGACGCGGAATTTCTTTGTATTCTGAAACAAAGCCTTCCTGCCGCAGCCGGAACAATTGCGGATAACGGAACATGATCCTTCTGGAACCACTTCATATTCTATTTTCTTTGAATAGCTCATTTGCATCTCCTGTTTTTCGGTCAGATGCGCAGGCTATTACCGATCCTTTTTATTTGCAATAGCCGCGCTATGCAAAAGAAACGGGTAATGTCATAACAGTTTTCTCCTCTCTTTTTGATTTATTTTATCAGTCTGGGCCGGCAAAAGATACCCCAAACATTTTTATAAAAAAATGTGAGCCGCTCAATGACAGCCCACATTTGACATTTTTTCTGTTCTGATAATCCGCTGAATGCTTTTTTCTGATAAAAAATACGCGTCTGCAAGCTCTTTGATTCTCCTGCCAGACAGATAATCTCTGTAGATTAACTGGTTCCTGCTTTGAATTTCCCGCCTGTACAGAGTTTTGGCGCCCCATTCCTGACGGTTTTCCTGTTTTCTGGGAATGTAAATATTCGTGCCGTCCACATAATTTTGTATCAGTTCTATCACCTCAGCGGGCAGAATCTCTTCTGCTCTTATATAGCCCATGTTTGCCTCCTAAATATGATTTTCAGGAATCGCAGAGGCTATAACAATCTGCATTTCATTGCAATAGCCTTTGCTATGCAAACATTACATAACGTTTCATACAGCAGTCTCCTTTCCCTTCCTTTTATCATTCAGCAGACAGGATCATCTCCCGGTAAATCTGATCCAGCGTATCCCAGTCTGTCCTCCTGTCGTCTTCCATTGTATCTGCAATCTGTTTCTGCCGTTTTAATTCCTCCCGGATAAACTCTATAATCACCGGCATCTGAGGCTCATAGTTCTTTTCATCTGTTATTTTCTTTTTTTCCAACAATTCCTCAATACCGCTGCGCAGGCGTTTGGGCAGCTCCATCTGCATCAGCTCTTCAAACAATACCGGCGGGGCAGCGCCGCAGGCTTCCACATACCGGCAGGCCAGAAGGGGACGCAGCGCATAAAAATATTTTTTATACCTGACCTGCTCTTTTTGCAGATAGTTCTGGAATGTGCTTTGGGCTGTTCCATAATAATGGCACACCGCCGCTTTTTTTGAAAAATAGCTCTTTGCCTTCTGGTAAATCTCTTCCCATTGTTTCGTCTTTTTGTAAACCACCGGCGAATTGCTCCACTCAAACAGCGTTGCATTGCTCCGATGAAACTGCGTCAGCGCTTTTTTCAAATCCCATCCGTTGATATCAAGCACATCATCCAGCTGCCACTCTATAACGTCTTTTTTCTCCTTTAATTTCAGATAATCTTCCGGCCTTCTGACATAAATAAACCGTACATCATAATCACTGTCCAAAGAAGCAAATCCCCAGGCCCTGCTGCCGGATTCCACTGCAAGCAGAATTGTCACATTTTCCTGCTTCTCTATTTCCAATAATGTTTCCTGGATTTCTTCTAATATATTTCTCACAGAATGTCTCCTTTCCCTGTTCCGCCGACGATTCCGTTTTTCATCAGAACTCCATCTCCACTGCCCGCTGATTGACGGATTCCACGAACGCTTCCACTTTGGCCATATCCGGCTGCTTTGGCAAAATACTGTTTTGGACTGCGGATTTCAGCCGCGTCTCATATTCGCCCAAAATCTGGTAAAATTCTGCGTCAAAGGTTCCGTCCTCCTTCAAAAACCTGCCGTTTCGGATGCTCAAAAGCAGTTCTGCATCTTCCCTCCGATGGGTTTTTATTTTTCCCTGCTCCAAAATGTCAATGGCCATCAGAAACAGACGGATCAAATGCATGGCATGTTTATTCAGGTGATCGTCGTCTTTTTTCTTATTGCGCTTGCCGATCTTGTCATAATCCCGAATGACATTATTCAGCGCGCCGAACATTTTCTGAAAATCCCGCAGGGGCATATGGGTCTGACTGGCGTCCACAAAAATCTCCGTATCCATTCCGGCAGTCACCGCCTGATCCAGATAAAGATGAATGCTGCCGTATGCAAAATTCCCATACTGCCTCTGAAAATCCTCCAGAGTATTCTGAACCGAGTTTAAAATATGCCGCTCCCGTTTGGCCTGTGGCATAGAATCTCTGGCAATGGCATTCTGCAGTCTGCGAAGCTGTGCGCCGGCATATCCTCCGAATGATTTGGCCGCCCTCTGAGACAGAAACAAGCTTCTGTTGTCAATCAATTCCTGGCCAATCTCCGTTTTAATCAGATATTGTTCCTCATCCAGTCCCAGGATTTCGCAGGTATTGGGATTGCATTCCAACAATAGCTTCACCATTTTGTTAAAAGAATAAATCACCGTATCGGTGGCGGAATCCTCGTATTGTTCAAAAGCTGTAAGCCCCAGCAAATCTGAACGCAGCGGCAGGGTCACTCCCCGAAAATCTATATCGCTGTTTTCATTACTGGTTCCATAAGCATGGCTGCCTCCTAATCCCAGCAAAATAATCCTGCCGCCCAGCCGGGGATTGGTCCGCAGAAAATCGTATTCCGGACTCATCATTATTTTCTTAAAATCCACCTTCGTCACCTCACCTCTGCTTGCTGCTTTCCATTATAGCACATTATGACGGATAAGGTTCTAATAATTTTATCATTCTGCGTTTCCTCCTGCCGGAAGCTCCAGTTCCTTCTGTTCCACTTTATTAGAAAGATACCGGAAGGTTCCGTCCGAAAAAGGCATCACAACAATCTCATTCCGAAAGGCAAAATCAGAATTGTAATCGGCCCATACCCCGTCCACAAAGAGAGTAATGCTCCCGTCCCCATGTTCCTCATAGTCCACCACCTCCCCAAAAGGCGGATAAGGAACGGCATAGATCATTTCATAGGGATAACTTGCCGTGCTTTCTTCATACCCGCATTTTTTACGCACCTGCTCTGCAGATACCGGAAAATAACCAGTCATCACTTGTTCATATAATTCTGCAGGTATCCTGCCCTCTTCCGTTTTCAGAAATTCCCCGGTATCCATACGGTAAATGTCCTCAAACATACAGGGCATCAAAATATCTTCCGCATTGCCGCTGTCCCAGTTTGTCACAAGGACGTTGTAATTCACATAGCTTAAACCGGAAATGTATTTCTCTGTCAGCTCCCGGCATGTATCTGAAAGCGGCTTCACCCGCCAGCACTGACGCAGACTGGCATGAGCCGCCGGCTCCTCATAGGCATAAATCAGATAACCTTTTTCCGTCAGCTTAAGTTCTGAAAGATTGCTGACCAGAGTTTCTTTTATGCTGCAGGATAAGTTGGAAGCATCCTGCAAAAACCCTTCCGTTTTGCTGTCTGATGCAAAACTTGCAGGTTCCGCCTGCCACTCAATTCCCACATAATACGTCTGCAGCCGGCCATCCCGGTACAAAAAGGATGAAGCCCCAAGCAGCCCGTCCAGATTTATTTCAAATACGGTCACCATTGCCTCACGCTTTTTCAGGTATGCCTGGTAAAATTCCTCCACTTTCTCATAATTTTCCATATTGGCATCCGCCGTAACGCTGACAAATCCTGCTTTTTTGAGAATGGAAACCGCCTCCCTGCGCTGTGCCTCCGTGAAATTCCTGATATAAAAATGATGGCCCGGCCCTTCTTCATATTCCGCATTCTGATATAAATCCCGCACCTGTTCTGCCGCAGTCAGTGCAAGATTTTTTAATTCTTCTTTTTCGGAATCTGTAAATATGCATTGTTCTGCCTGAGGCAAAAACCAGGGAGATAAGTCTGCCTCCGGGTCTGCCGAATGTTCCGGACTGTTTAACCGTTCTGCCGGAAGCTCTTTCATTGGATCATATAGGTTGTTCAACGTTTCCTGTCCACACTTATATACTAACGCCGCCCCTGGGATTATCTGCCATTGTTTTTCTTTCTCCGTTCCGCCAAAATGCCGTTGAAACATACTTTCTGCCTGGATCGCTGTCAGCAGAAACAAACAGCATGTACCAAGGCTTATCAGGCAGAATTTCACATTTCTTTTCCATTTCCTCATTCTTTTCCTCCATAAATTTCCATCCATTGTTCCCAGGACAATCGCTCTGCATGCCACCAAAAAGAATGCTCCCCTCTAGCCGAAATCCCCTCCGCTTTGTCCGGCTCAGATGAAACAATCACCTGATTTGACACATATTCAAAAGCTTCCTCACCGCCGCCTTTGGATTCCCCCTCCTTTAACGGACGGATCACCGTTTTATGGGAAAATAATCTGGATGTTTTTCCGTCGGGATACACCCCATTGACAAACAATGTGATTGTCCCGTCCGGATTTTCGGTACCGCCTACCACCTCAGGATATGGGATGTCAGAATAATCAACCTCATAAAATCCCCGGGGCCTGTATTCATAAACCCTGTCCTTTGGAACGTACGCAGTTTTGGCACGAATCGTCTCTCTGTCAATCTTAAAATGTGCCGAAATCACCGTTTCAAATTCATGCTCCGGCACCTGATAAACTGCCCCGGCGTTTAAGTTCTCATCTGCCGCATAGGGAACCGGCTTCTGATACAATTCCGGATAAAAAATATCAAACACATCATACAACTCCAAGGCTTCAAAATCCTCCTCACTCCAGTCTGAAAGAAATATATTATTCCGCCCATAACCCACCGGCAATATATATTTCCGGTTCCATTCCCGGCAGGTTTCATCCAACGGCAAAATCCGCAAAACTGTATGTTCCGGCGTATCGCTTAAGGTCAGCACATAATTTACCGCAGAAAAATATTTTCCCTCAAAAATCAAATATCCTTCTTTGGTAAGCTGCCATCGGTCAGCAGGATAACTTGCCGTATCTATATTTTTCAAGGAGCCGTTTTCATCATATTGGCAATATTCCCGGACAATATTGATGCTGCCATCTTCCGTTTTAATATCAAATTTCCGCAAACCACAATCCTCAGCCACAAGAATTGTCAGTTCTGCCGGTTCCTGTTTTTCTGCTGCCTCACAAAATTCCAACACCTGTTTTGCATTGGTCATATCCACCTGATTCTTACTGTCCACCGCTGCATATCCCTGCCCGCCAAGCCGCTCCACAATACTCCCCATGACCTCAAGGGAACCTGACGTATTTGTTTGGGCTGCTTTTTCGTACAGATCCCGGCAGAGTTCTGCAATGTGCTCCGCTTCGGCATAATTGGAAGATTCTGTCTCAGATACTGCTGCAGGAAGATCTGAATCTTTTTGCGGCTCTGATGCTGCAGGAAACTCTGAATCTCCTTTCAGCTCTGATGCTGTTGCTGGAAACTCTGAATCTTTTGGAGCTTCTGATATTTTTGCGAAAAAATTTGGATCTTTTGCCCCTTCTTTACTGCAGCCTGCCGCCATCATCACAAATACTGCAAATAATAATAATTGTACGATTCTGTTCCTTTTCCCCATGGTAATCTCATATTCCTTACATCGTCTCTAAATATTACATATATAATATTTTGTTATTTTTTAATATATTACATCTGTAGGATATAGAAGTCAAGTAAATTTTTCGCCTATACAGACGGAAATTTTCTGACAGATCGGAAAATTTATGTATAATAGAATCCTTGAGAGGGAAGTTCATACATTTGAATACAAAGAAATTATTGACAGGAACCCTTTTAACCGAATGCAGATACGGTTTCGGGAACCTATGATTTTGCCCAAAACAATTCCACTGCACACGGTAGAACGGTTCCTGGCCGCCATTTATCAGCAATACAAAAGTGCCGGCACCGTACTCATTTATGGAAAAGGCGATAAGGAACGGCGGATTCAGATTGGCAATGAATCTGTCATTCAAATTCTGGAAAAATATAAAAACAGCTTTTCCAGGGAAATTCAGGCCTGCGGGCATTTTTTCGTGAATCAGGCCGGTAATGCCTTATCCGATCAGGCGGTTCGGAGAATGATCAACAAATACACTGCACTGGCCTCGATAGAATTACATATTACTCCTCATATGTTCCGGCATACTTTTGCCACAAGTTTACTGGAAGCAGATGTTGACATACGGTTTATCCAGGAAATGCTGGGGCATAGTTCCATTAATATTACGGAGATTTATACGCATGTGGTTCTTCCCTGAAGCCCGTCTGGCCTTTTCCCCAAATGCCGCTCCATAAGCATCTGAGCAATATTTTCATCCGTATACCACTTCCCGGACTGGTGAATGGCATAGGCTCCTTTTCCAAGAGCCATCACCGCCACACCATAATCCTAAGTCACCACAATAACCCAAAGAAAAGGAGGATTTAGCCATGGTTGTTACCGCAACAGAATTTAAAGCTAATTTCGGAAAGTATCTTGAATTAATTACTAAGGAAGATATCTTTATTACTCGTATTGGAAAAACGGTTGCTAAAGTTGTAAATCCACAAGTTTCTGCTGTAGATTCCCTGCGTGGAATGCTTGGCGGTATTGCCTCTGATATTGATATGGATTCTTTACGGAAGGAGCGTCTGTTAAAATATGAAAATAATGTGTGATACAAACGTAATCCTTGACGTGTTATTGGAAAGGGAACCTTTTGTAGAGGATTCTTACAAGATTCTGAAGCTTGGTGTGCAGCGTTGCGAACAATGATATTCTTATTGCATTTCAGAAAAAGGCAAAGGATTTTGAGGATTGTCTTGTTGCTACTTGTGCCAAATCTATACATTGCGATTATGTTGCTACCCGAAACAAAAGAGACTTTGAAGGCTTTGGGGGAGTGTAAAATAAAGTGTGTAAGTTAGAAATACAGCAAATCTAACTGCACACTTTATTTTTCTGTATAAGGTGTGCTACACTCAAAGAAAGGATGAAGAAAAGGATGGGTACAGCACTTATGGCACGAAGAAACAGACAGAATACCAAAGGAGCAGCGATCGCACAGGCAATCATGGAGGAATACCAGCCGCAGACGAGGGAAGAGATGCAGGATGCCATCAGGGACATCTTCGGACCGATGTTTGAAGCTATGCTCCAGGGTGAAATGGATTCCCACCTGGGGTATGGGAACAACGAGCGTGGAGAAAAAAACACCACGAACAGGCGCAACGGATATTCCCATAAGTCCGTTAACACTGCGTATGGGAAAATGGATGTTTCCGTGCCCAGGGACCGGGAAGGGAGCTTTGAACCGAAAGCGATCCCCAAACGTACAAAGGATGTCAGCGGGATTGAAGACAAAGTATTGTCCATGTATGCGAGGGGCATGAGCCAGCGGGATATTGCGGATACTGTGGAAGAGATATACGGTTTTGATATTTCCCATGAGACCATTTCAACAATCACGGACAGGGTGGTCGGGACTGCGGAAGAATGGCAGAACCGGCCGCTGAAGAAGTTTTACACATTCCTCTTTGTTGACTGCATCTATGTCACCATCCGCAGGGAAATGGAGACAAAAAACTGTGCGGTATATGTCGTTTTGGGATATGACGCAGACGGTATCAAGGATGTGCTGGGGCTGTGGATCGGCGAATCGGAAGGGAAACATTACTGGATGCAGATATTTGACGAGATCCGGGCAAGGGGCGTAGAGGACGTGCTGTTCATCAGCATGGACGGCGTATCCGGCCTGGAAGAAGGGGCAAGGAGCATTTTTAAGGATGTGGTAGTGCAGCGCTGCATCGTACACCTGATCCGGAATTCCATCAAATACATACCGTCAAAAGATTACAAGGCATATACGGCCCAGTTAAAGAAGGTCTATGGAGCCCCCAGCCTGAAAGCTGCGGAGGCGGAATTTGAACGGTTTAAACAGGCATGGGCAAAATATCCTGGTGCAGTGGATGTATGGGTGCGTAACTGGCAGCATGTAGCCCAGTTATATAATTATGGGAGTGCAGTCAGGAAGGTCATGTACACGACAAACGCCATAGAATCCGTCAATTCGAGTCTGCGGAAAGTCACAAAAAAAGGTGCCTTCCCCAATGAAGACGCTGTGCGCAAGGCCTTTTATCTGCGGATTGTGGAACTGTATAAAAAATGGAACGGCCGCCCCGTGGCCAACTGGGCGTTAGTCCGCAACCAGCTTGCTATGGATGACAGGATGCAGGCACGTATACTCAAGTATGAACAATATTGATCCTGCTATGAAAAACCGGCAGCTTTGAAAACTGCCGGTAAGGAAATTTTATGAAACTTACACATTTTTCTTGACAAACCCGGCTTTGAATTTCTGTGCTTACCCCGACTGAAATTCTTTTGAAAATTATATAACACACGTTTCACAGAAAATCTCTTATCTCCTGATTACAAAATAAAATTATAGCTGATATAATCCAATGCTCGCTATCTATGCGGAAACTCCGCAAAGCATTTTTGTGCAGCCGACATCTTCCATAATCTGGCTTATCTGTCGAAAAGAAAATCCTATGTCCTTTTCACCTCCCTTCTGGATTTGGTTTCTCTTGACTTTTTCAATACCGCTGTATGTATCTTTTTCATCATTTCGTATCAGGCAGAGTAATATTTGATTTATAAAACTATTTTTTTCTAAGTTTTAAGACGATTCCCTTTCTGTCAGCTATATCCTGAAAAGTTTTTACAATGTAAGAAATCTTATCTTTTTTTGATAAGTCAGATAATGTAATATCCGTTTCAACTTTCTTCAATGTTTCTTGAAGTTCGGAAAGCTCTAACAAATTAACTGCCAGACAATAAAAATTCTTTTTTCGCCCATTGTTATAAGCGGAAAGTAACTGTTCAAGAATATTTCCTTTTTCAATTAGTTCTGCTATATATTTTTCAATACCAATTTTCTTAGCTTTTCTTATATCTCTTTTTTGATGCAGATGTGTGATAAAAGAGTCATTTTCATCAATATGGCTATATTTTTCACATGGATAATGAATACACTCATAACAATACTCAATTTTTCCATTTTGCAGACTGCATTTTGCAATAGGACAGGATTGATTGCCATTGCCGCACCCGCCGCAATGTTTTCCTAAAAACATTGAACACAAGCTGCAATTCAAACCACATATCTTTCACATGGCCGGCCTCCAATACAAAGCTGACAACAATTAAGTCAATTTCATGTGATTTTTCCTCTCTTTCTTTGATTTCTTCCATTTCCGGGTACGAAAAAAGGGGCTATCTATTTCCCGACAGCCCCTTTTCCTTACCTGTCAGGGGCATAAATCGTTATTTCCCAACAGCCCCTTTTTCAGTTTTAACCGTATATAAATTTAAAAGCAATTTCTGCGAATTGTTCCGCATTTGTTGCAACAGCAGGATGTCCGCCAGTATCGAATATATGTATCTTTCCATTTGCGATAAGATGATTCATTTCTCTATATTCTTCCAACATATCTTTCCGGCACATCTGATCTTGTAAACTTCCTGCAAAAAGAATGGGTACACTCAATGTTTCTATTGACTTGGAAAATAAAGGCAATTGCTTTTCTGCGCATTCGACTAAAGCGACAGTATTCAAATCCACTACAATTTCCCAATCTTCACCCTGGCACCATTCATAAAATTGTTTCGCACAGGCGTCTTTTTTTGAAAATTCTCTTTCTTCCAATAAGTTTTTCGCAAAATCTTTATCCAATGCCCTGCCATCAAAACTGTCTGCAATAACTTTATTTACAAGGTCTGGCCGTTCTAATGCTGTATTAACCGCTGCCCAAGCTCCACCGCTTGTACCAAGAAGATTCACTTTTTTAAGTTTTAAGTGCTCGATAAGGGCAATCACTTGCTGCGCTTGCGCGATCCATAAATCTGCTGGAAATTTATCCACCCTGTCAGATTTTCCATTACCCAGAAAGTCAACTAAAATCACCCTGAAATGCTCTTGATATAATGGGATCAGCATTTCAAACATTGCCGATGAAGCTGCATCGCCATGCAGCATTATCAGCGGTTCTCCGTTCCCAATTTCTTTATAAAATATTTTCTTTGATTGATAATTAAAATATGACATATCTTTGCCTCCTAATCTTTTTTGAATATTGAATTGATTAGCAAGGCGTAATAGCATAGGTACGCCCTGCTATTACAATGTTACAATGATACCCATAGCGCAAGCCTCCGTTCCATTACCGCTTATTTACTCAAACTCCCGCAAGGTAAACTTTGTGCATATTAAATCCTAAGAAAAAAACTCTATCATTTCCCTGTCATTCAAAGAATCCCCGACCGCCGTAACATCTTCCCTCCGATACCCCATCGCCCGGCAGATTTCCAGAATTCCCGCCAGTTTTCCCGTTCCCTGTTTCGTGATCTGCATACAGTTTCCCTCCCATAAGATCCGGCAGGAATCCGGAATTTTAAGAGCATCTGCCAGTTCTTTCTGTTTTTGCTCCGGCATCTGGATTCCCCGTCTGACACGGTGAAAATACAAGGTCACCTTATAAATATCCGCTTTTTTCCGGTAAACATGCACTTTAAACCCATATGCTTTCTGTTTCTCTTTTATCCCTGTCAGCCACCCGGCTTCCATCGGCAGAATCACATCCAGGCTGCCTTTCTCCTGGCTTTGGGTCTGCCATCTTGCGCCATTGGCAAATACGCCGCCGCGAAACACATGCCATACAGAGGACAGCTTTCTTTTTGCAGCCTCCAAAGGCAGTGATGTGGCAAGGTAAATCTCACACCGGACGGACAGCCGCAGCAGACCCCGGGCGGTGTGCTCCGGTATCCGCCTGAGCCCCTCCGGGACAAGGGTGCCGTCAATATCAAAAAATACTGCTTTCGGATAAACAGGAATGCGGAAGGCCGGATAAGGCCGGAAAAAAGGAGCCACAGCATCGCTGCGGTTGCAGTAGGCCAGATAACAGCTGCACGTTTTTCTTTTGCATCCCGAAAGCTCTTCCTTTTTGCTCTCCACGGAATCCTCATAAAAATTTCCAATGTTTTCCCTGGAAATATTGCATCGGCGCATCATTCCGTCTGCTTCCACAAAACGGCTGTCTGCACAGGCTGTAAGCTCCGCCCTGTAATGTTTTAACTCCTGTCGGAAATAGCCGTCTATTTCTGCGAAAGCTTCCAACTCCGCCTCTGTATAACGTCTCCCAAGGCCATCCATTTTATTGATCCAAAGGTAGACAGAATCCGGCAGCGCCTTTCGCAGCATACGGATTTGCTCTAAATACTCCGGAACGCCTACCGCACCCACACAATAGGAAATCTTCTGTTCCGTCAGAAAACGGCAATGCCGCGCAAATTGTTCCGCCGATATCATTTCAGGATGGAAAGTTCCCCACAGCCGCAGCTTTTTCAATTCTCCTCCGTGCTCTCGGTAGACAGAAAGCATCTCCTCTGTGGGAAAACTGAAATTACTCTGAGCTCCCACTGCGTCTATCACCGGACTTCTGCTTAATGCCGCAAGCCCTTCCCAGTAATACGGATGAATCAACGCCTCTCCATAAGGAACAATCTGCACAGCTCCGCCCTTTTGCTGCTGAAGCATCCGGCCTGTAAAACGAAAAAACGCTTCCCGATCTGCCTGTATGCTCCGCCTGCTGCAAGTTCTTTTTGCAAAAGGGCAATAGCTGCAGGAATAATTGCAGGACTTCAGGCTTCCCCTGTAATACCATTGTCTTTTTGTTACGTCTCTCTCCATCGCCTGTTTCACCGTTCCATCAATTGCCGCACTTCTTCGGACATTAATTGGGGCCCCAAAAAATCAGATAAGGAAAATCCCTCTTCCGTCAGCGAAAGGAAGCCTGCGGTTTCCAAAGCATAACCGGCCTGAACCCAGTCCAAAAGCAACGGAAAATCTTTCTCTGCCTGACTGCCAAAATGCAGACTGTAATCCGCAAGGCAGATGCCCCTTCCATACAAAATATGCCGGATCACATACCGCCGTTTCTCTTCCTCCAAAGGCAGTAAAAATCCATGGGTAATTTTCCGGTAATCCTCCTGTTCTATATAGTTTTGCAAAATAGAAAGGCACTGACCAGGCTCCACTGCATAAGGCGTGCTGAAATGCAGATTTCCCAGATAGCTTCTCCCTCCGCAGCCGATGGATACGGTATTGCCAAATCCGCACAGGGAACCGGGAAGCTCCCGGGCAACGTTCCTTTCCCCGCTTTTTCCAGTCTGCCTTACAAAATCTCTCTCCAATCCACTTTTTCCAGTCTGGTTTATGGACTGAGGCTCCTGTTTTTCCCGCACAAACCGGCGCATGGAATAAGGCCGGTATCCTGCTTTAAGAAGAAATTCCCGCACAAACCGGTACATCTCAAAGGCATCTTCCGCACATTCCGCACCCTGACGGTAAAGATAGGTTCCCGGCTTCACATACAGCGGATATACAAACAGCTCTTCCGGTTCAAATTCCAACGCCTGGCCCAGAGAATCCCCAAGGCTCTCCATGGTCTGTCCCGGTATTCCGTAAATCAGGTCAAGGTTCACACATGCAAACCCAACATTTTGAATCAGATCCAGGGCTTCCTTTGCCGCAGCCGCAGTATGAAACCGGTGCAGGGTAAGAAGCTCTGCTTCCTGAAAACTCTGTACGCCGATGCTGAGACGGGTTACTCCCTCTTCTTTTAAAATTTTTAACTTTTCTCCAGTTGTCTGATTGGGGGAAGTTTCCACCGTAACTGCTGATTTCCCCGGTTCTATCCCAAAGTAATCCCTGGCAATGGAGAATACCTTCCCAAGCAGATGCTCCGGCAGCAGCAGGGGAGTTCCCCCTCCTAAGGTCAAATCGGAAAATTCTGCGTCTCTGGGCATAAGCTCCGCAAGCTGCCGGGCCTGCCGCTCCATGGCTGATACATACGCTTCCATCTGCTGCAGTTTTTGCCCTGCCAGGGAAAATAAATTGCAGTACCCGCATTTATACTGACAAAAAGGAATATGAAAATACAGGCTGTTTTTCCCGCCTGACAGCCTGCCGGCATAATCCTTCCATTCCAGGTCCGGAAGGGCCCGATATGCCATTTTATGGGGATAACTGTACATATACTGGATATATGGATGTTCCATCTGAATACCCTCCTACAACAGAAAATGCTTATACGGAACTGTAGTTACAATGGGATGGTTAATCCCATGATACCAAACGCCGTCCTCTCCATAACAGGTTCCGTGATCAGAACAGCATATCACGAATGTTTCCCCTTTTTCACGAAATGCCTCAAACAGCCTTCCCAATTGTCCGTCCACGTAACGCAGCGCCAGGGCATGGGCTTTTTTACTGTCTTTTTTCTCCCCTTCTGCATAAAAATAATTGGGATAATGCAGGGCGGAAATATTCAGATACATCATAATCTTCTGCCCCTCTTCCGCCTGCCTCAACTTCTGCAGTGCAAAATTAATCTGATGCTCGGCTGATTCCTTCACCCTGCACCCAAAGGCCGGCTTCCAATAACTGTGCTGAAAATAAGAAGGCAGTACTTTCCCCACGTCGGTTCTCTTGTCAAAAAAACTGACTCCTCCAATGCAGTAGGTTTCATATCCTTCACAGGCAAGCCCCTCCACCCAGGTTGCACCCTGAAACGCATAAGCCCCTTCCGGCGCCTGACGCCCCATGCCAATGTCCGGGGAGAAAAAAAGCGGCTTGCGCTTTTTCATATCCAAAATCCCTTCCTCTATCGGGAAAAAACCGGCAAACATGGCCTGGTGGGAAGGATAAGTGAAATTGCCCGGCGCCTGGCATTTCTGCCAGGGGCCATACCGGTTCAGCACCGGCGTTTCGCCTTTTTCCTGCTCCTCAGCCGCCACGTCATACCGCAGGGAATCAATGCATACAAATAAAATATGGCACTTCCCCACAATTTGGTTCATATCTGTTTTCTGCATACTATTTTTCCTTAACCTCCGCAGCCTTTGCCTGCCCGGCCAGAATACGCGCCTGCTCTCTGTAAATCCTGTTTTTGCCGTAGATATCCCGGTAAATCAAGTCTCCCTGCCCGTTCATCTCAATCACCCGCGGCCGGAGAGTTCCTTTTTCCAGCAAAAGATCAATCCCCGCCATGGAAATGCCGACGCAGGAATTTTCTCCATTCCCTATCCCTCCAACGGAAAATGCTTCATACGCTTCCCGGCATACCGCTGTAATCTGATCCATGACAGCTTCACTCAGCCCAAGATTCTCTGTATCCAATGCCTGATTGTTCAAATGCAGGTTGGTAATGGGGCCTTTGGACTGGCGGGCTATCATTGCAGCAATATGTCCAAACTGGAACACCACCCGCAAATCATAGCTTTTCCCATGAAAATCTGCTTTGGGATGCCAGCGCTCCACCACGCATTCCAGAGACAGCAATTGGTTCAGAAAACGGCTGATTTCCGTATTTTCTTCCATACAGACCAGTTTTTTGGTATTGATTAACTGCCCCTGCTCCAAACGGCAGGAGGTATAAAGCTTCCTGCGCCCCAGACCCGGATGCAGGCGGAAAGCCGCCACGCCTGCTGCACCAGAAAAATACCTCGGTTTGATAAACACACTGTAACAATGCTTCTGTTCCATCACCGCTTCCAACTGGTCAGCCGTCCTGATTTCCTCTGGAAACATCTCTGTCACCGGAATTCCCCGGGCTTTCAGCCGCAGGTTGGTATCCCTTTTGTCAAGCATCCGGCAAATCATTTCCGGATGGTTTAGAAAACGGCAGTCTGCCCGGGCTAAAAACTGCAGGCTTCTCTGGTATGCTTTTAACTGCTCTTGCATCTGGCACAGCCGGACCGTCTGATACCCAGGCGGATCTATCTTTACCGCCGCCCCCTGCAGGTTTCTCAATACAGCGTTTTGGGGCTCCCCCTGCAGGCTTCTCAGAGCAGCGTTTTGGGGCTCCCCCTGCAAGCTTCTCAGAGCAGCGTTTTGGGGCTCCCCCTGCAGGCTTCTCAGAGCAGCGTTTTTTGACTCTCTCTGCAAATTTCTCAATACAGCGTTTTTTGACTCCTCCTGCACGTTCCGATCAAATATTTCTTCCCAGGCCGCCTCCTGATACGCGATACCCAAACTGTCCGCCGCTTTCCGAAAAAAAACTGACCGTTTGGAAAACGGGTCGCCGATTAAGACCACCCGCCTGTTTTCCTGTTTTTCTGCACTCATTTTTAAAACGCGCCTATTCTGTCAGCATGGGGTAAAAATAGAGTTCCCCGTCGTAATCATCTGCTTCCTGCTGATCCTCCACATTTACCTGAACACCGGGAAGAGCTTCCAGCTTCTCCATCATCTCGTCTGACATATAATGGTACTCCAGCTCCAATTGTTTAATATTGGGATATTCCGGTATCTTATCCAACAAAATCTGTCCGCCCTTGTCTGTCAGAGAACCCATGGATAAATCCAATGTTGTAATCCTGTCAATATATTTACTGTCGAAAACCGCTTCTGTAATCTCATCCTGAATCTCGCTGTCTGTCAGCCCCAAATAGGCAAGATTTGGAAAATCCGATTCTGCCAGCAGCTTTTGAATGGTTGCAAGATCCCCGTCAAACCCATAATCCTCCACGCCGATATATAGAAGCAGCTTCTGCAGAGAGGGAAGTTTTGCTTTCTGTATGGATTCCATGATGTGGGAGGGAAGGCCGCCGCAGATAATCTCAAAATGCTTCAGGTTTTCATGAACTATTTCTCCAAGCGCCAATTCCGTACTTCCCTTAATCACCAGTTTTTCTAACTGGGGCACAGCCTCCCAAAGTTTAGAATAATCCGCCTGGATAATCCAGGAAACCTCACATTCCTCATATTCCATGTCTGCAAAAAACAAACTTTTGATCTGGGAAAACTTCTCCTTGTTTTCCACAATTCCATTTACAATCACCTGTAAGCCCTCTTCTGTGTCATCCCAGCATTCTCCTCCCCAGGGCCCGATGACAATTTCCTCCAAATCTGGAAGTTCTGCATCCTCCAGAATTTCTTTCAGCAAATCCGCCACTGTCTTTCCTTCGTCTTTATACGTGTACGCATATCGTTTACTTTTGTACATATCCTACCTCCTATTTGCTGAGGGGCTGCCGCATGAAGAAATTCTGCACAAGATATTCAGCCGTTGGCTATATTCTATCTCTTGCGTCTATGTCCTTTCATGCGGCAGCCTCTTCTTTATTTAATTTAGCCTCAGAATGGTTCCGATTCTGTCTTACTCATGCCGCAGCGCATCAATCGGATTCAGATTTGCCGCCTTATAGGAGGGCAGCAGCCCGAAAATAATTCCGATAGCCATGGAAAATACTACTGACAGGATGGACGCCGGAACGCTGATGGATACCAGTGTACTGGTGACTTTGGAAATCACTTCTGCCAGTACAATTCCCACAATCACTCCTATCAGCCCCCCAAGACTGGTCAGCACCGCTGCTTCTGTCAGAAATTGTCCGAGAATCTTGCCTTTTCTGGCTCCGATTGCCTTCTTTAATCCAATCTCCTGGGTACGCTCTGTGACGGACACCAGCATAATATTCATAACGCCGATGCCGCCTACTAGCAGTGAAATCCCTGCAATCCAGATCAGCATGGTATTGGTGGACTGGCTCAGCTTTTGAATATCCTCCGCCTGTTTTAACAGATCGGCTGCCTTGTATTTCATGGTATCATCCGAAACATTCAGCCCGTTGTTCAGAATATTGGCTGCTTCTTTTCCTGCAACCGTCATATTATCCACTTTGTCCAGTTTCAAAATCAAAGACTGGGGTTCATCATACCCATACAGAATGGGCCAGGTGGCATCCGGAACATACACCGCGCCGCTGCTGGACTCCGCATAGGTATAGTACTCTTCTATACTGTTAATCACCGGCTCAAATCTGGAAGATTTGGCAATGATGCCGATGACGATAAAAGGCTCCCGCTGAATCTCCACAGTTTTCCCGATGGGATCGACGCCCTGAAACAAAGTTTCTGCCGAATTTTCATCCAATACCGCCACTTTCCGGAATTTTGCATAGTCAGAATCGGTAAATCCTCTTCCCTGCTTGATAATATAATTGCAGGTGTCCAGATAATTCCGGTCAATGCCGCAGACTTTTCCGCCGGACATTCCTGTATTCAGATAATACACTGCATTGTAAGTTTCTCTGGAAGTATACAGGGAAGCATTTTCAATATGATCCAGTTCCAGAATCTGTTTTCTGGTCTCTTCTGTAATGACCGGCACCCCGTCCGGCACTCCGTAATAATCTATCTCGTAGGTATTATCCCCCTGATAAAGCTGCACATTCACGGTATTGTCTCCGGAACCAATAAGATTTTCCTTGATCTGTTCATTGGTTCCTTTGATGGTGGAAACAATGGCTATTATGGCTGCAATACCGATAATGATACCTAACATCGTCAGAAAGGAACGCATCTTATGCGACCACAGTCCCTGAAGGGACAATCTGATATTCTCTAGCATCTGTTTTTCTCCTTCATCTTCTATCCCTCCGGGTTACTCAGGTTCTGTTACCTTTACGCCCTCTTTGGCAGTTTTGCCATAAGGAAAAGCAACTCTGTCCTCCATGGTCAGCCCTGACAAAACCTCCACGGCCTGTCCCCAAATGGTCTTTCCGGTCTGGATATACTGTTTTACCAACAGATCGTTCTCGTCCGCCTTCAGCACATATTTCCTGCCGTCCTCCTCCCGGACATATGCCTTATCCAGATAAATCCCGTCGCTTTCCTGGGTATTTGACATGGTCAGATCCACATATTCCCCGTTGCGCAGCCCTTCTGTATTCTCAATATACGCCGTATACGGGTAATATGAGACATTGGGATTTCCCTCTCCGTAAGCGTTGCTGTTGTCCATTGGATACTGGGAAATCTCTGTTATTTCGGCCTCAAAATTCTGTCCGCTCTCCCAGGAATTGGCATATACCTTCTGTCCTACTTTAATTTCCTCAAGCTGCAGTTCACTTAAAGAACCGCTGACATACAATCCTTCTGAGCCGGACACCGTTAAAAACGGCTCTCCGGAAGGAGGATCATCCTTATCGGCAACGCCTTTTACCACGCCGTTAAAGGCTGCTTTTACCACGCCGTCTCCGGAAACCTTCTTCATCTGCTCCAGTTCCAGTTCTTCTTTCCGTTTGCTCAGATCCAAATCCCGGATTTCTTCTTCTTTTTCTTTAATCATAGAGGATAATTCCTCCGCCGTATAGCCTTCCGGTTCCTCGGGCTCCTCCGGCTCTATGATATCCGGCTCTTCTGGTTCTATGATATCCGGCTCTTCCGGTTCTTCCTCTATCATCTGGGAACGGGTCCGGACCGACCATTTGGAATCTTCATCAAGTCTGGGAAAACCGCTTTCGCCGCTGATTTCCCAGGAAGTGATTAACTTGCCTGCAAATTCATTATTCTTATGTATTTCCAGGCTTACGTATATGGGATCGTCCTCGTCTGCGGACAGGCTGTTGATAAATTCTCCAAACACAAAGCACTCCTGGGTGCACAGATAAATGTATGGTTTTTCCTCTGTTCCCTTTCCCTTATTGGGTTTGGAAGTACTGGTAATATAATTGTATGCATTTTTCGTTTTCTGAGGCGGCAGCGGCACAGGCGTAGGTTCCGGTTCTTCCGGCATGGGTTCCGGCTCCAGCTCTTCCGGTTCTTCCGGTCTGGGCGATACAGGAGTGGTGGATTTCAGCTTTGAAAGCTGCTGTTTGGCCGCCTCTAACCTGCTGGTTATCGTAGAAACGTCCAGCTCCTTCATTTCCAATTCCAGATTTGACATGGTCATATCATACGTAATCAGGGGATCTCCCGCTTTCACTTCCTGTCCCTCTTCCACATGGACTTCGGCAATGACTTTATCTTCCAGGGCATATACATCCTGCGACGAATCATTGGTCACAATGCCGGAACTGCTCATCTCATTTTCATAGTAATACATATTCAATTCTGACACATAATGCACTTCCGCTTTCTGATTCTTGTTCTGATAATTCTGATATGCTTTGATTCCACCGAAAACTGCGGCACCGACAACGCCAAGGGATATCACTGTAATGATAACTGCTTTCTTACTCATTCTCCGCCTCCTCGCTGTTTCCTTCTGTAATCATGCCGTCAATAATGTGTACCGTCCGTTTCGCCCTGGAAGCTATCTTCGGGTCATGGGTAATCATCACAATGGTTACCCCTTCTTCGTTCAGCTTCTGAAACAGCTCCATAATCTGTTCTCCCGACTTGGAATCCAATGCTCCGGTAGGCTCGTCTGCCAGAAGGATTTTTGGATTGTTCACCATGGCTCTGGCAATGGCTACCCTCTGTTTCTGGCCGCCGGAGAGCTGGGTGGGCTTAAAGGTCACCCGGTCTCCCAGTCCTACCCGCTCCAGGGCCTGGGCCGCCCGTTCTTTTCTCTCTTTTTTCTTAATTCCGGCATAGCTTAAAGGCAGCGCCACATTTTCCAGGGCGGACTGCCTGGAAAGAAGCTGAAAGCTCTGAAACACAAATCCAATGCTGCGCAGCCGCAGGTCAGACATATCCTTATCTTTGCATTTGAGCACATCCTCTCCTGCAAGCTGATAAGTTCCGGAAGTGGGACGGTCCAGACATCCGATAATATTCATCAGCGTTGTCTTTCCAGAACCGGAAGGCCCCATGATTGCCACATATTCCCCTTCTTCCACCTGGAGGGATACGTCCTTCAGCACCGGAACCACCAGTTTATCCTGCTGATAATCTTTAAATATATTCTGCAAATCCAATATCATTCCTGTTCTTCCTCTCCGCCTTCTGATTCGTCCTCTGAAGAATCTTCTTCTCCGTCTCCTGATTCATCTTCTGAGGAACCTTCCTCTCCATCTCCTGATTCATCCAACAAAAAATCTCCGTCTCCTGAATCATCAAATCTGCCTTCTGGCAAATCATCTATCATCTCATCCGACACATCTTCGGAGGACTCGTCTGACACGCCCTCCTCATCCGGCGTTTCACTATCTTCTGAATTCTCTCCGTCCTCTCCTTCTTCTCCTTCCTGGTTATACAGAGGAGAAGAATAGTCAACCTCCGCAATATCCGTCACAGTAGCTACGCCTTCATACAGGCCCTCCATCGGAAATGCAATGGCGTCTTTTTCAGTGAGCCCTCCGGTTATCTCATAAGCTCCCAGCTCCTCATCATATTCTCCCAGCTCCACGGTTCTCTTCTCCAGCTTATCTTTGTCGTTGGAAGCCCATACATAAGCCTCCCCTTCTTCCTGGACAATATATCCTTCAAAGAGCCAGATTCCTTCTTTTTCCACAGTCTGGCCTTCGTCCATCTCAATAAAAAGATGCTGTCCCATCATAAGGCCCTCGGTAGATTCCAATGTGATATAGAAGGGATATTTTGTGGCTTTCTCTGTCCCGCTTCCGGAATCCATCATATACATATCGTTGTCGCTTTTTTCTTCATTCTGGGTGTCAATTTTGCTGATCGTTCCGTTCCAGGTCTGTTCCTCATTCACTCTGGAACGGAGAATCACCGGCTGTTCTTCAGACAGAAACTGTACATTTGTCTCACTGACTGTTCCTTTTACCCGGTAGTCGCCTACTGCAAGAACTGTCATATAAGCAGCAGCTTCCCCGGACATATCGGTTCCTGATTCATTGATGGCTTTCACCACCCCTGCAATCTTACTGGTAACCACTGCTTTTTCCATAGATTCCTGCTTCTTCTGAATCTCTGCCTTCTTGCTTTCAATGTTGTATTCCGTCTGTTTAATGGTGTTCTGTTTCTCCTGGATATCTGCCGTATATTCAAATCTTTCTGATTCCGCAGCGGAATTTTTCTCCCGGGAAAGCTGATTGATCTGGTTCTGGAGATTGGTAATGTCATTCTGCATGCCTTCCAGTTCAAGCTGCGCCTGCTGAATCTCTCCCTGCACCTCGTCCATGTCATATTCAAACAGCGGCGTTCCCTCTTCTACGGAATCTCCTTCTTTTACAAAGACTTCCTTAATCTCCCGTTCCGAATCCTTATTCACATCCCAGGTTTCCTGGGCTTCCACAACGCCGGAATAACGGCTCTGACTTCCGGAATTTGCAGAAGTCAGGGACGAAACCGTCTCCACATATACTTTATCCGCACTGTTTCCTGCTCCGCCGTTTCCTTTCAGGTAATACCATGCCGCCGCTCCGGTCACTGCAAGAGCTACCGCCGCCACAGCGGTAATAACACCTACTTTCTTTTTGTTCATATTCGTCCTCCTAAAATTTATGTATCATATTTTTCTCTTATTGTCCCGCCATTATCTTATCACAAAACCTTGATAATTCCTAATAAAAATTCTTAAATTTTTCTTAAAAGAAAGTCACCGGGCCTTTTATTTCCATATATTAATTTACAATTATGGGTTGAAATTTCTTCCCTGTTTCTGTAAACTGATACTTATAACATTAATTTACGTACTGCAAAACATTCGGTACATACCGGGAGGAACACAACTATGAAGAAAACCATCAGCCAATCCATGTTATCCTTTATTTTAAATGGAATTTCTATTCTGGCCCTTATATTTCTAATGAGCTCGCTTCTGTCCTACGGCAGTGTGAGCCGGAAATTAAATACCGCCAATGAACAGCGGTTCAGCCTGACATACAACGCCAACCGTTTTATGAACGGCTCTGCCTACCTTACCAATGAAGTGCGGGCATTCGCCTCCACAGGACAGCAGGAGCATTATGACAATTACTGGAATGAAGTAGATAATCTGAAAAACCGGGACAAAGGCGTTGAGGCCATGCAGAAAATCGGCATCACCTCTGAAGAACAGGCTATGATCGATCAGATGTCTGATTTATCCAATACGCTGGTTCCTCTGGAGGACGAAGCCATGAAAAATGTCCAGGCCGGAAATATGCAGGCCGCTTTAGATTATGTGTACGGCTCAGATTACAATTCTTCCATTGCCCAGATTAATGCCATCAAGGAACAGTTTCTTTCAGCTCTGGATGCCAGAACACTGGCAAAGGTGGAAACGCTGGAGCGAAATGCCAGAGCCATTGAAGGCGCCATGTTTTTTGCCCTTGCCGTTGTTGCCATTATGCAGCTGATCAGCATGATAACCACCAGGAGACGGGTACTGCGTCCGGTGATTGCAATCCGGGATCAGATGGGGGAAATCTCAAAGGGAAATCTCTCCTCAGACTTTCCTTTAAAACCCAGCACTTCTGAAATCGGAATGCTGGTAGCCTCCATTCATGAGACAAAACAGGAATTGAAAAAATATATCCATGACATTGATTCCAAGCTTTCTGAAATGGCTGAGGGAAATATGGATCTTGTTATCAGCGATGATTACAGGGGTGAATTCTTACCCATTCAAAATGCCATGCGCCAGATTGTGGATTCTTTGAATCTTGCACTGTCCAAAATCAACCTGACAGCAGAGCAGGTATCGGAAGAATCCTGCCGTATGGCTGAGGACGCCCAGATTCTTTCCAGCGGAGCAGTGGCACAGGCTTCTGCTGTCCAGGAATTATCTGCCAGCATTCAGGAATTATCCACCCAGGTGGACCGCACCTCAGAAGACGCCGACAACGCCCAGAGATGTTCTACAGACGCTGCGTCGCTGCTGATGGCAAGCAACAAGAAAATGGCTGATCTGGCTTCAGCCATGGAGGATATTTCCAATGCCTCCCAGGAAATCGGCGGCATTATCAAGACCATTGAGGATATTTCCTTCCAGACAAATATTCTGGCGCTGAACGCTGCCGTGGAAGCTGCCCGGGCCGGAGAAGCCGGCAAGGGATTTGCGGTGGTTGCAGAGGAAGTGCAGAGCCTGGCTAATAAGAGCTCTTCTTCCGCCAAAGATATCACGGAACTGATTGAGAATTCCATCAAGATGATTAAGCAGGGAACCTCCCTGACCACAGATACCACCAAGTCTCTGGCCGACGTTATGGTAGGCGCAAAACAGGCTACCGACCTGATTGAACATATTGCCGGTTCCGCCACGCAGCAGGCTCAGGCGCTGCATCAGCTTACCGCCGGAATGGAGCAGATTGCCGGAGTGGTTCAGACCAATGCAAGCACTGCGGAGAAATCCGCCGCTTCTGCGAAGGAGCTCCATAACCAGTCTGAGGAATTAAAGGTTTCTGTACATAAGTTCCGTTTAAGAAAACACAGATAGACACGGTTTGCAAACACTGCAGACAATCCTTCATAAAAAAAACCAGCGGGAATTCCGCTGGTTTTTTATAAGGGGCTTAGATCAATGGATACTTGTCCGTTAATTCCTTCACCATTCTGCGCACTTCTTCTGAAGCCGCTTCCCCTTCTTTAATCATTCTGGCAATGCACTCGGCCGTCTTGTCCATATCCTCCTGACCAAAGCCTCTGGAGGTAATGGCCGGCGTTCCGAGACGGATACCGCTTGTGACAAACGGAGACTTGGGATCGTTTGGAATCGTGTTCTTATTGCTGGTAATATTGACAGAATCCAGTAATTTCTCCACAGCCTTTCCAGTCAAATCATAGGGGCTCAGATCCACCAACATCAGATGATTATCTGTTCCGCCGGACACAAGCTTAATCTCCCGATTCATCAATCCACTGGCAAGGGCCTGTGCATTTTTTACAATATTCTGCTGATATTCTTTAAAACTGTCCTCTAACGCTTCCTTAAAGCATACCGCCTTTGCGGCAATCACATGCATCAGCGGGCCGCCCTGGGTTCCCGGGAAAATAGCTTTGTTAAAATTGAATTTCTCCGCCAGCTCCTGGCTTGCCAGAATCATACCGCCTCTGGGCCCCCGCAGCGTCTTGTGGGTGGTTGTAGTCACCACATGGGCATACGGAATGGGGCTTGGGTGAAGTCCTGCCGCCACAAGGCCGGCAATATGCGCCATATCTACCATCAAATAAGCGCCTGCTTCATCGGCAATTTCCCGAAAACGTTTAAAATCTATGGTTCTGGCATAAGCGCTTGCCCCTGCAATGATCAATTTGGGCCTGCACTCCAGCGCCGTTTCCCGTACTTTCTCATAATCAATATATCCCTCGTCATTCACTCCGTAAGGCACAATCTTGAAATAGGTGCCGGAAAAGTTCACAGGGCTTCCGTGAGTCAGATGTCCGCCGTGATCCAGATTCATTCCCATCACTGTATCGCCTGGTTCTAACATGGCAAACTGCACCGCCATATTTGCCTGGGCGCCGGAATGGGGCTGCACATTGGCATATTCACAGCCGAACAGTTCTTTTGCCCGCTGAATTGCCAGGTTTTCCACCACATCCACACATTCGCATCCGCCGTAATAGCGTTTTCCCGGATATCCTTCTGCATATTTGTTTGTCATCGGGCTTCCCATTGCCGCCATAACCGCCTTGCTGACCCAGTTTTCAGAGGCAATCAGTTCGATATGGCTGTTCTGTCTCTCCATCTCTGCAGTAATGGCGTCCGCCACCTGAGGATCTGCTTTCTTTACTTCGTCAAATGAATACATAGGTTCTTTCCTTTCTTTTGTCATATGGTGTTGTTTCACAAAATATTAACTGCCAAAAATATACAGCCCAAAGCCCGCCGGAGCATGGGCTAAGCAGCATGATAGCAGTTTAATATTTAAATGTCAATAACCAGGCCGCCGCTGCCTGGACTGCCAGAATCAGCGGCATTCCCGCTGCAAAATACCAATGCCTGGTCTTATGACGGAACACATACATGCCCGCCCAGGCTCCCAGGCTGCCGCCTGCAATGGCGATTCCAAAGAGCGTCCGTTCCGCAATCCGCCATTTCTTATGCTTCGCTTTCCATTTATCCAGTCCCATCAGGGCAAATCCCATCAGATTTATGAAAATCAGATACAGCATCAGCCCGTATTCCACTTTGAGTTCCTGCTGCCACACACCCATTTTTCTTACTCTTCCCCTAACTTCAGGGCTATCACAACCCCTGCCGCCAATGAGGCAATTCCCGTAAGAACCGCCATAAAATTTATTGCTCCGAAGCTGTTCATCAGCAAAATGGCAATGGGTGACGCTGCAATCAGCCCGATAATCGCCCAGTAAGCATGCTCCGGAAATTTCACAAATATAACCTCAATGATCTTGGCAATGGCAAAAATTCCAACCACCACTCCGATTCCAAAAGGCACCAATACCTGACAGCCTTCCAAAAGCCCCTGGATATTGAAATCCAGAAGATTGTCGATAAAACGGTTGATTTCCGTCAAAATCGGGTTGTAATATCCCATCAGCATCAGCATCATGGAACCGCTGACCCCGGGGATTACCATAGTAGCGGAAGCCACTACTCCCACACCCAGAAGCTTTATCACATTCAGCAGACTGAAGCTTAAATCGGCGGCCGCGCCTTCCTGTTCTCCCATCAGCGCAAGCCCTGTCACAAGCACAAAAAACAGCAAAAATGACAGGAGATGGCCCAGTCTTACCGTTTTGCCCTTCACCTTTTTCGCCATGGCAGGCAGTCCGCCTACAATCAGGCCGATAAACAGCAGGTTTGTCTGAAAAGGCGCTTTGTCAAACATAATCTCAATCACACGGGCCAGCGCCACTAAGCCGATGCCCGCCCCGATCACAATGGGAATCAGCACCTGCATGCTTTTCTTAAATTCAGACATAAGATGGGTGGCCGCATGGATCATCTTATCGTAAATGCCCATGGACACTGCCATGGTGCCGCCGCTGACGCCGGGAATAATATTTGCAATTCCAATTACGACGCCTTTTAAAATCATTCGAATCATACGTTTTCTCCTAAATAGCGTTCCAGAAAATGGATCAGCCCAACCATCTCCTGATCGGTTCCGATGGAGATTCTCAGATAATTATTGATCCTGGGTTTGTTAAAATAACGCACATAAATATCTGCCTGCTTCAATGCCTCAAACAGCTCTCTTGCCGGACGCTTTGGATGGGATGCAAAAATAAAATTGCTTTTAGAATCCAGACAGGAGAATCCCAGCCTGCGCAATTCTTTTTTCGTCCACTCTCTGGTATTGATTATTTTCTGTAAGGTTTCTCTGAAATATGTATCATCTTTGATGGCTTCTGTTCCGGCCGCCAGAGCCGCCGCGCTCATGGTATAGGAATTAAAGGAATATTTGGCGTCATTCAGATAGCCAATCAGCCTTTCATTTCCGATGGCAAAACCGATTCTCATGCCTGCCAGGCTTCTGGATTTGGAAAAAGTCTGAACCACCAGCAGATTCTCATACTTCGGGAGTAATGATAACGCAGAAGTCCCTCCAAAGTCAATATATGCTTCATCAATTATTACAATTACTTCCGGATTTGCTGCAATCACCTCTTCCAGTTCTTCCAGATTCTTCTCTATTCCAGTGGGCGCATTGGGATTGGGGATTACAATTCCGCCGCACTCCCTGATATAATCTTCGGTCCGGATCTGAAATTCATCATTCAGCTTCGGACACTCGTAGGGAACGCCGAACAGTTCTGCCCATACATCGTAAAAAGAATAGGTAATGTCCGGAAACAGCACAGGCTTCCCGCTGTTAAAAAAGGTCAGAAAACTCATAGCCAGTACGTCGTCAGACCCTACGCCCACAAATACCTGCTCTTTTGCGACGCCGTAATAATCTGCCAAAGCCTGAACCAGCATCCCGGCGGCAGGGTCCGGATATCTCCTCAGCCGGCCGGCGTCCAGCTCCTGAAGGGCTTTTGTGACACCGGGAGCCGGCGGGTATGGATTTTCATTGGTATTAAGCTTTATCATATTGGGGCGGTCAGGCTGCTCTCCGGGGGTATAGGGGGTTACCCTGCGTATATTTTTTTCCCAGGCAATCATGGTGGTTCCTCCTAGTCTCTGTTTTTTATATGAAAAGATATAAAACTTCTGCTGCTGTCTCTCCAACCGGCTTCAGGATGCTTCTGTATTCTTCTGCTGCCGCTGTCTCTCAAACCGGCTTCAGGATGCTTCTGTATTCTTCTGCCAGTGTTTCAAAGGCAGGCAGCGAGCGTTTCAGCATCTCATAGGAAACACAGTAGGCAAGCCTTACATAGCCCGGACAGGAGAAGGCGCTTCCGCCAACCAGCAGAATATGATGCTTTTTGGCAGCCTCCACAAATTTCTTTTCTTCCGGCTCCGGAGATTTAAGAAACAGATAAAAAGCGCCCTGGGGCCTGACACAGGTAAAACCAAGTTCTGTCAGCTTCCCATAAATTAATTTGCGGTTTCTGTCATAATAATCCACATCGGTCCTGGCATCCAGAGACGTGATCAACGCTTTCTGCATCAGGGAAGGGGCATTGACAAATCCCAGAATCCGGTTGGCCACCGACAGCCCCTGTATGGCCTGATCACAGTCTGCCATCTGAGGACTGACCGCTATATAGCCGATCCGTTCTCCGGGTATGGACAGTGACTTGCTGAAAGAATAGGTGACAAAGGTATTGTCATAGTATTTTGTCAGAAAGGGAACAGCATTTCCGTCATAGACCAGTTCCCGGTAAGGTTCATCCGATACCAGATAAATCTCATGTCCGTATTCCTTCTGCTTTTCCTCCAAAACAGCGGCAATTTTCTGTATGGTGTCCTCAGAATATACAACGCCGGTGGGATTTACCGGATTATTGATGATAATTCCCTTCGTTTCAGGCGTAATCTTTGCCTTTAAATCCTCCAGATCCGGCTGAAATGTGTCGGTATCCGGCTTTACCTCCCGCAAAATCCCCTGATGGTTGGCCGTATAGCCCCGGTATTCTCCAAAATAGGGCGCAAGCGCAAGCACCTCATCTCCGGGGTCTAAAATAGTTTTAAACACTACGTTCAGCGCGCCTGCCGCTCCAACTGTCATTACAATATGGCGTTCCTCAAACTCCGTTCCAAATCTCTGATTCAGGTGTCCGGCCACTGCCCGGCGGGTTTCAGGATACCCCGCGTTATCCATATATCCATGAAGCTCCAGGGAATTTTCTGTCTGGACAGCCTCTATAATTGCCTGATTATACTGCTGCGGAACAGGGGTCATAGGATTTCCAAGGCTGAAATCGTATACATTTTCTGCCCCTATCCGCTTCGCCAGTTCTTTTCCTTCCAAAAACATGGCGCGGATGGCAGAACTTCCCGCCACTTCCTGCTGCATCTGTTTCGAAATCATAGATATCTCCTCCTTTACCGCTCTAGAATTTTTTGATCACATCCAAGGCAGGCAGAGGCCTGCCCTGGTAGTCAAACAAGGCCTGATTTGCCCACTGATTGCCGCAGGGGCCCGGAGCTTTCATGTATTTCAGAGAAGCCTCGGCAGCCCATCCGCTGCCCGGCACCGGAATCCATGCCGGCTCCCAGTAGAAAAATCCTCTGCCCAGTCCCTTCGGCGTTTCGGACACCCGTTTCATGAACTCCTGCATAAAATCCGACTGCCCCTGCTTTGTCACCGGATACTCAGCTCTGGCCGCAAGTTCCGGTTTTATAGCCATTCCGCTGCGTTTCAGAGGTTCCAGTTTTTCATAAGCTGCGTAATCCTCCATGGTATGCCCCATAGAAACCTCTGCCACCACCAGTTCCTTGCCGTAGCGGAGGGCAAGATCATGCATGTTATACTCCAAATCTGCCAGAGAGCCGTGCCGGAAGGGATCATAAGATAAGCCGATGAGGTCGAAATCTTCTCCGTCGTTGGCAAAATAATTGTCAAACCACTCCCGGTACAGTTCATTGTCCCCGCCGTTGTCCAGATGAATCATAATCGGAATCTCCGGATCGATATCCCGCACCCCATGGATTCCGGCATTGACCAACATCGCAATGGTCTCATAATCGGGACGTTTTCCATCCGGCCACAGAAGCCCGTTGGACAGTTCATTGCCCACCTGTATCATATCCGGAAATACCCCTTCTCTCTGGAACTCCCGCAGAACGGCCACCGTGTAGTCATACACGGCGGATTCCAACCGTTTACCGGTAAAATCCGCCCAGGCTTTGGGCTTAATCTGCCTGCCCGAATCTGCCCAGAAATCGCTGTAATGCAGATTCAGCAGGAGCTCCATGCCCTGCTCCTGCACCCGTTTTGCCAGTTCCATGGCTGTATCCAGATCATTGGTTCCTGCTCCGTACGGCTCCCCTTCCGAAGAATAAGGATTATTCCAGAGGCGGATGCGGATGGCATTGGCGCCATATTCCCGCAAAACAGAAATCAGATTTCTTTCGTCTCCGTCTTTGTCATAAAAAACTGCTCCCAGCCTTTCCAACTCCGGCAGGGAGGAAATATCCATTCCTTTGATAAATTTTTTGTCTGAAATACTTCCCATATTGATTCCCTCTGTTATTTATTCTAACTTTTACTGCTCCATAAGTCTTTCCAACGTATTCTGTACAATTTCAAGCTCAGATCCAATGTCAGATCCGCCTATCACATTCCGAACCGCCATTGCAACAGCATCTCTTCCTTCATAGTAATAAACGCCTGTATTGTTTCTGGGGCATTTGCCTGCATACTCAGTAATTTTCTGAAATACAGTATCTCCGCCGTAGAATTCCGAAGGCTTCTTGTATACATTGGAATCACCTGCCGGAAGATAAGCCGCCAAAGCCCCGGTGCTTTGCAGAATGGTTTCATAAAATTCAACGCTTCCGGCAAATGTAGATTTCAGGAAATCTTCTGCCAGCTCCGGGTTTCTGCAGTTGGCAGTAATTGCCCAGGAAGCTCCGCCGTTATTAGAATAGTTGGTGGCTCCGTCAATACCGGCTAATCTGGGTATATTGGTCAGCCCCCACTTTCCGCTCTGATCTTCTGCAGACTGGATGGAAGCCATGATCCAGCATCCATTGATGGTTCCTGCCGCTGTCCCGGCCGTAAGGGTCTGAACATATTCATCCCAGCTGTTTACCCGTTTGCAAACGCCGGCTTCTATCATCTGCTGATAAATTTCCATAGCTTTCTCTAAAGCTTCATTGCCGACTATTTGAGAATTTCCATCATCGTCAAATATAGAAACTCCGCAGGACTGAAGCATCATCATAATCACGTCAGGTTCGCCGGACTGGCAGGAAAGCAAAGGCCTGCCTGTTTTTTCCAACACAATTTTGCCCATTTCCAGATATTCATCCCAGGTAATATCTGTGAAATCATCCAGCGTCAATCCAGCCTCTTTCAAAATATCTGTCCTATAGCACGCTATGGCAGCGCCGTTGTCGAAAGGAACGCCGTAGTTCTTGCCGTCAATGACTGAATAAAGGGTTTTTGCCTGGCCGAACTGGCTGAAATCAATGCCGCTGTCCGTCAAATCCATAAATATTTCCGGAAAAGAAATGACGTTCTTCTGAAACGCGTTATCCTGTATCAGTATAATATCCGGCAGAATCTCCATTGCGCCGTCCCCTGCCGCTGTTATCAGTGCGCTCTGAATATCATCCCAGGATGTCTCCACTATGTTCATGGTAAACTCCGGATGTTCTGCCTGATAAACGATACTGGCTTCTTCCATTGCGTAAATGTTGAATTTCGAATCCCAGCACCATACCGTTAAGGGATTCTCCTCTTCGTTTTCCTCTTCCGCATTGTTTCCCTCAACATCTCCGCCCTGATTGATATCCGTCATCTGTCCGCTGTCTTTTTCATTGCTGCCGCAGCCGACCAGCATACTTACAGCCATTGCCGCACAGAGCAAGGCGGTCATGCTTTTTTTCTTCATATGTTGTTTTCCTCTCACTCTTCCTTCTCCGCTGCCCTTATTCTTCTTCCTGTTCCTTCTCCGCTTTCTTTAATTCCTCAATTCTCTGCTCCGCTTCTGTCAGCACATTGTAATTCCCCACCTTTGCCCTGGCCGCTTCCGACAGGCCGTTGTACTGTTTGCGGATTTTCTCTATGGTTCCCTTCATATCCAGGGTAATCTCCTGGCCTGCCAGCTGGTTGATGGCGTCAATGACAGGCTGCGCTTCTGCCTGGGCCTGCTGATCTGCCGCCGCTTCCGCTTCAAGCTGTGCAATTCTGGCCTCTGCCGCCTCTAAGGAACCATAATTGCTGACATAGCCTCTGGCTGAGCCGTCTAGGCCATTGTACTGGTTTCTGGCATTGATCACCGCCTCTTTGCTCTCTAAGGTAACCTCACCCAGACTGTCTATTAACTGAATGACTGCAGCAGCCGCTTCCTGGGCTTTTGCTTTCGCGCTCTCAGAGCCGGGCAAATGGTACACCAGTACGGCGCATCCTGCCTCTATATTTTCAAACAATGTCTGGGCCGCGCTGTAAGGCATGTTGACACAGCCGTGGGAGCCGCCTCTTTTATAGTAGTTTCCGCCGAAATCTCTGCGCCAGTTGGCGTCATGGAAGCCTACGCCCCCGTTAAAAGGCATCCAGAAGGATACCGGTGTGGCATACCCCTCCCCGCGAAGAGTCTTATCCCGCTGTTTATAATACAGTCCGAAGGCTCCGGGCGGCGTACTCCATCCCTTTGCATCATTTCCAGATACAAAATCCGTCTCAACCACCAATGAGCCGTTTTTATAGTAGTACATATGCTGGGCTGTCAGATTTACCTCCACATACGTATCGCCATAATCGTTGCCGGCCCTGCTGTTGGCCGTCTGGGAATAAGCCGGCTCTTTTGTCAGAACTTCTCCCTTTTTGATATGCTCTTTCAATGCCTCCGCTTCTGCTTCTTTATCCATTTTCCATCCGTAATCCCCTCCGCTTACGGTCACTTCTGTTCCGTAGGAGGATTTCAGTTTTTTGGATCTGCCTGCCGTGTTGTATGTATCCGCCAGATTTGCAATATATTCTTCTATTTTTTCCTGTGAGATCTTTGCCTTGTACTTTTTATCGGATGAGATCCACTGGCTGATGGTTTTTCCGTTAAGAACCTCCTGACTGTCCCCAAAATCATAGGTGATTGAAGTTTTTACATACTGATTCATGGTTTCTGCCAGTTTCACTACTTTTTTGGATTCACTGGTATACTTGGGCTTTACATAGCATTCCTCTTCTGCCAGGGAAATCTGATCCTGGAGGTTCAGAACAGATTTTTCCAACACTTCAAAAAACTTCTCTTCATCCACGACGGTTCCTTCTTCCTCCGGAATAATGGTATAACCGTCCTTTTCCGAATATTCTGAAATAATGGCATTCTCTGCCTTCCTCATCTGGGATTCATCCATAAGCTCCAGGTTCTTCGCTTCCTCCTGCAGCGCATCCCTGTCGTATTCCACCATGGTTTCCACTTCTATCTCTGAAGGCCCGAAAAGATATGCAGGCCAGAAGAATTCCTTCTGTTTTTTCAGTTCAACCTCCAGTCTGCCGTCAAATACCGGCCTCAGGCCAATTTTCGTTCCCTGAATCACTTCGGCCGTCCCTTCTCTGGGCTCTAATTCAATCTGATATCCGTCAATCTCTTCCGTAATCAGCCGTTCCACTGCCTTTATAGTTTTTCCGGACGCCGAAACGCCGTTGATTGTGGTTCCCGGAAGAAAATGTTTGCTGAAAAAAACGGCGATTCCCAGATACACTGTTAAAGATATTAAGAAGATAAAGCCGGCAATCATCAGCCCTTTGTGTTTTCTGTTGCTTTTCTTTGCTGTACTCATATATTCTGCCTTTCTCATTTGCAGTTTTTCTGCTTTTAACGGATGTGAGAAATTATACGGAATTTCTCACATACTCTATGTTCCATTATAATTCTATTTTCCATAAAGTCAAATGATTTCAATATTCAAAATTTAACAGTTGCTTTTTGTTTTTTCCTGTGTTATAATAGACAAGTATTCGGGGTATGGCTCAGCTTGGCTAGAGCGCACGGCTGGGGGCCGTGAGGTCGCAGGTTCGAATCCTGTTACCCCGATTTTTGTTTTGCAATTATGGAAAACAAATTTATTCCGTTGGACATCCTTTTAAAGAAAGAACCTCTGCAGTATTTTGCGATACTGCAGAGGTTCTTTCTTAATATTACTCCGTCGATATTTAACCGCCGGAGTAATATATATGCAGGAAAAGCCTGCCGTACAAAGAGTGGCCCTCCTGCATGTTCCCTATTCAGCTGTTTATCTCAGGATACCGCCGCTGATACACGCGCCTTCTGCCGGTCAGCAGCTCTCCGCCGTACACCAGCGTATACATGACAACAGCCATAATACATCCGGTAATCACATCAAAAACAGAATGTTGTTTTAAAAACACGGTTGACGCAACAATAGAAGCCATCACTGCAAAAGAACTTCTCCGAATCCACTTTTTCTCCTTCAGCTTCTCGCTGTGCATCACGGACAGATGCACCCCGATGGAATTATATACATGAATGCTGGGAAACAGATTGGTAGGCGTATCTACCATATATAATCCCTTCACCATTGTAACAAAGATATTGTCCCGCTCAAATACCCTTGGACGCAGGTAATGCCCGTTGGGATATATTGTGGATACCACCAGAAATACCGTCATTCCCACAAACAGAAATATACAGAGCTTATAATAATCCTGCACATCCTTAAAGAAGAAATACACGACCGCCAAAGCCACATACCCGAACCACAAAAAATAGGGTACCACAAAAATTTCCAGAAATGGAATGTAATCGTCTATCGGCATATGTATCACATGGAAGCGTCTGGTAACCGTCTGCTCTAAATAGGCGAACCATGGCAGATACATGATAAAGTACGATAAAATCCACCCATGCCGGTAACGATGCAGCAGCTCTTTCATTGTTTCTTTCATAAAACCCACCCTTTTTCTTTCTATCTGTCATTATCTCACTGGATTATAGCACAGGAAATCCCGGGAAACAATGAATTTTTCATGAATTAAGAAAATCTTATAAAACATGACGGAAAACATAGATTTCAAAAGGAAAGAATCCGGCATTTTTATTCGGGCAATGACAAAAAGGCTGCCTGTTCCTGTATATGAAAATACAAAAATCAGATCTCCGGCAGCATATGCTCCACCAGTCTGGCGGAATGGGCTGCCGCTGCTTTCTCAAAAGAGGGGTAATCCAGCTGGGCGCTGTCGTCCGCCTTATCGGAGATAGCCCGGATAATCACAAACGGCACACGGTTCAGGTATGCGGTATGAGCAATGGACGCTCCCTCCATTTCCACACAGTATCCCTGGAAATTCCTGATAATATCTTCCTTTACCTGCTTATCGCTGATAAACTGATCGCCGCTGACAATTCTTCCCCGGTATACGCCGATGTCAGGGTTCACTTCTTTGCAGCAAGACACCGCAAGCTGCGCCAAATGCTGATCCGCCCGAAAGGCCAAACAGCCCATCTGGGGCACCTCGCCCAAAGGATAGCCGAATACCCGCACATCCACATCATGGTGAAGGGCGTCGGTGGACACCACAATGTCTCCGATATTGATTTCATTTTTCAAAGAGCCGGCAACACCTGTATTGATAATGTGAGACACCTCAAAGGAATCACACAAAATCTGCGTGCAGACAGCTGCGTTTACTTTGCCGATTCCGCTTCTTACAATCACCGCGGGCGTGTTATTTAATTTCCCTTCCAGAAATTCCATGGAAGCCTTCTCCATAATGCGGTGAATTTCCATTTTCTCTTTCAGCGCTTCCACTTCCAGTTCCATGGCGCCGATAATCCCTACTTTTTTCATTCTGTTCTCCTATTTGCTGCAGAGCTGCATTTAAAAAACGGCAGCCTGCAGCCATTCTCCTGATATTTATTCCGGATATACCAGATGTTTTTGATCAATACCGTACAATGTATGGTCTAAATAACGGCCGGCCAGATATTTCGCCATTCCGAGATTCATATCCAGATAATTGCCGCAGTCTTTGGGGCTTGCGCCAGGCACCTCGCCCTGAAAATCCCGGATAAATTCATACATGCCCGTCACCAGCTTCACAACCTCTGAGGACTCATAATCTCCTGCCAAAAGCAGATAAAATCCTGTCCGGCATCCCATAGGGCCGAAATACACAATCTTTTCCTTATATTCCGGATCGTTGCGCAGATAAGTAGCTGCCAGATGCTCTATGGTATGTACTTCTGCCGTATTCATCACCGGCTCGTCATTGGGAGAGGTCATCCGCAAATCAAAGGTGGTTACGGTTTCACTTCCGATATGATCCTTTCTGGAAACATAGATTCCAGGTTCCAGTTTGATATGATCTATGGTAAAGCTTGCTATTTTTTCCATGATTTCCTCCATTATGTCCATGTCCTGTTTCAGCAGTCACAAAAAACTGCCCCTATAAGAATCCACATGAGCCTGCATGTCCAGCTCGTTATGACTGAAAAAATTCTACCACCATTTCCGGAAGCTGAGACAGTTCTGTAATATAAGGAACTTCCTCCTGCACAGAGCCATAGCCGGTTCTGGCATGGATAAAAGGAACCTCCGCCTCCACTGCAGCATAGTAATCTCCCTGGATATCTCCCACATAGACAGACTGCTCCAGCTGATTCCGTTCCACTACGGCGCAGATATTGCGTCCCTTCTCTCTTCCCGTCCTGCCGAAGCATTCAAAATCATCAAAATATTTTTCCAGTTTATGATACTCTAAAAACGCTTCAATATATCCTGCCTGGCAATTGCTGACAATATACAGGTGATACCCCTGATCCTTTAACTGGCAGAGGGTCTCTTCCAGGCCGGGCATCAGCGTTCCGCCATGGCTTCTGATGTATTCATTTTCTCTCATACAGCAATAGGTCAGCATTTCCCGCCGTTCTTTCATTGGAAATTCTGAGAAAAGAATGTCTGAAATCTCATACATGCTCTTCCCCATTACCTCCTGAATCATATCTGCTGTTATTACTTTCTCTATATCGAAATGTTCATCCAGAGATTTTTCCCAGGATGCCGCCACTCCTTCGGATGAATCCCACAGTGTTCCATCCAGATCAAATAAGATACCTTTCTTCATGTATGGTTCCTCCTTCTGCATCAAAGTGCCGATGCGCTTTTTCTATTTTAGCACGTTTTTTCTGCAAAGTCCATATGGCATCTGGCCTGGCGTCCATTATTTTCCTGCATCTGCACTGACATTCATGCCCCGCAAATGGATTATTCCTCTGTCGGTTCCTCCCGGGTAAATGACAAAGCCAGCTCCTCCAACTGTTTTTCTTCCACTGCTCCCGGCGCGTCTGTCATCAGACAGGAGGCATCTTTCACCTTGGGGAATGCAATCACGTCCCGGATCGAATCGCACTGCATCATCAGCATCACCATACGGTCCAACCCATAGGCAAGCCCTGCATGGGGCGGAACTCCGTATTTAAAAGCGTTCAGCAAAAATCCAAACTGCTCATGGGCCCGCTCTTTGGTAAAGCCCAGTACCTCCAACATTTTTTCCTGAATATCATCCTGGTGGATACGGACGGAACCGCCGCCCAGTTCTGTGCCGTTTAATACAATATCGTATGCTTTTGCGCGCACTGCCCCCGGATCGGAGTCGATCTTATCCCAATCCTCTTCCATGGGCATGGTAAAGGGGTGATGCATGGCCATAAAGCGGTTTTCCTCCTCAGACCACTCAAGCAGCGGAAATTCTGTCACCCAGAGGAAGCTGTACTGGTTTTTGTCCATCAGTCCCAGCTCCCTGGCAAGCTCCAGCCGGAGCGCCCCCAGCACATCCCAGACTATTTTATTCTTATCTGCCGCAAACAGCAGTAAGTCTCCCGGCTCTCCCTGCATCCGCTCCACCAGGGCTTTCAACTCTTCTTCCGTCATAAATTTTGCAAAGGAGGACTTATAGGAGCCGTCCTCATTGACTGCAAGATATGCCAGTCCTTTTGCGCCGTAGCCTTTGGCAAACTCCACCAGCTTGTCAATTTTCTTTCTGGGCATAGCTCCCTGCCCCTTGGCATTGATGCCCCGGACGGAACCGCCCTGCTCCAAAGCCCCGGTAAATACACCGAAGCCGCAGCCTTTTACCGCTTCTGAAACATCTGTCAGTTCCATGCCGAAACGGGTATCCGGTTTGTCGCTGCCATAGCGGTCCATAGCTTCCTGCCAGCTCATTCTTGGAATAGGAAGAGAAATCTCAAGGCCGATGGCTTCCCGAAATACATACTGCAGCAAACGTTCATTGACATCAATCACATCATCCACATCTACAAACGACAGCTCCATATCTGCCTGGGTAAATTCCGGCTGACGGTCTGCCCGCAAATCCTCATCCCGAAAACACCTTGCTATCTGAAAATACCGATCATAACCGGAGCACATCAACAGCTGCTTAAATAACTGGGGAGACTGGGGCAGCGCATAGAAGGTTCCCGGATGCACACGGCTTGGCACCAGATAATCTCTGGCCCCTTCCGGCGTGGATTTGGTCAGAATGGGCGTTTCGATTTCCAGAAATCCTTCCCGGTCCATAAAATTTCTCAAAAGCATTGCCACCTTGCTTTTCATCATCATATTCCGCTGAATGTCCGGCCGGCGCAAATCCAGATACCGGTAACGAAGCCGCATATCCTCTTTGGTCTGGGAATTTTCTTCAATGGGGAAAGGCGGCGTCTCGGATTCTGACAAAATCCGGATGCTTTCTGCAATCACTTCAATATCCCCGGTTTTCAGATTCTCATTGACGGCGGCCGTCCTCTTCTCCACAGTTCCTGTCACGGCAATTACAAATTCACTCCGCAGAGATTCTGCCTTGGCAAATCCTTCGCTTCCCACCTTGGGCTCGTCAAATACTATCTGAAGCAGGCCGGAGCGATCCCGCAAATCTATAAAAATCAAGCTTCCCAGATTTCTTCGTTTCTGTACCCAGCCCATCACGGTGATCTGCTGACCGATATTGCTGTTTGACACTTCTGTGCATCTGTGGCTTCTGTGCAGCCCTTTCATTGACTCTGCCATAATTCTTCCTCCTGAAAATTAAATTGTTTTTATTGGATCATTAACCCCAGAGCTTAGTCCCGGTTAAAAAATTCTTTTATTTCTGTATATCCTTCGGCGGCCAGTTTTTCCTTCTGGAATTTCTTATTCTTGTTCATCCGGGCCACCAATACCTGTTTTCCATCTTTGCGCTGAGCCTGGGCCGCTGCAATCACCTGGGCCAGTTTCTCTCCCGGATAATTCTTTTCTATCAGATAGGCAATCCGTTCTGACTGGCCGGGCACCTGGAATCCGCTTTCCAACAGCAGCAGGATAATCCGCTCAAATCCGATGGAAAATCCGCAGGCCGGAACGTCGTTTCCGGTAAATTTGCCGATCATTTTATCGTAACGGCCGCCTCCGCCGCAGCTTCCGCCGAATTCCGGCATGGCAATTTCAAAAATTGTCCCTGTATAATAAGACATGCCCCGCACCAGTGTGGGGTCAAAAACCAAATCAAATTCTGCTTCTTTGGTATCATTCACACATGCTGCAATCTCTGTCAGATTGTCTGCCACGTCTTTTTCCAGAAAATCCCCCAGCTGTTTTGCCAGACAGGACACTCCCTGGGCCACATTTTCTTTTCCCTGAATGCTCTGAAACAGTTCCATGTATTTATCCACAGAGGCTTTCTCAAATCCGCTCTTTTCCAGCTCCTCTGCTACTCCGTCCAGACCGATTTTGTCCATTTTATCCAGAATAATAAAAACTGTGTCGAAAGAATCCTCAGCAAACCCGCTGTAAGCGGCCATAGCCTTCAAAATTCGCCTTTCATTGATACGAATCTGGAAATTTTTGAAGCCTAACCTGCCAATTGTGGTGGTGGTTGCAAGAATCAATTCAATTTCCGCCAGATTACTGGGTTCTCCTAAAATATCAATGTCGCACTGCATAAACTGACGGTATCTGCCCCGCTGGGGACGGTCTGCCCGCCAGACATTTCCCATCTGCAGCGCTTTAAAGGGCGCAGGCAGGTTGTTGGCGTTATTGGAATAAAACCTTGCCAGAGGCACGGTCAAATCGTAGCGCATTCCGTAATCCACCACATCGTTTTCCGTCTGGGCCGTTTCCAGTTTCAGCTTTTCTCCTCTTTTGAGCACCTTGAAAATCAGCTTTTCGTTTTCCCCACCCTGTTTGCTGCAGAGATTTGCAATATTTTCCATGCAGGGCGTCTCAATGGGGGTAAATCCAAAGCTGCGGTAAGTTTCTTTGATCACGTTCATCACATAATCCCGGATCTGCATTTCTTCCGGTAAAATATCTTTCATGCCGTTTACAGGCTTTTTTGCCAATGCCATTTTTGTTTCCTCCTTGTTTGTTCTGCTGTCTGGCTTTTTCTGCGTTTACAAAGTATTAAATCTTAAAAATCCATGAACAGCTTCCGTTTCCTCTCAATCATTTCGTCTATTTTTTCTATATAAAGCGCCACATCCTTCACATTCTCACACCGCTCAATCCCCCGCTCCGCAGACACCCGCTTGGAAATGCTGCCGGCTCCGCAGGCCATAATGCTCTGCTTTTCCTCCATCATCAGAATATTATAAAGTCCTGCCTTGCCGGGCCGGGCATACCCTACATTTTCAAAGTTCCCCGCCATATTTTTCTGGCGGTAGAGATAATAGGGGGACAATCCCATCTCTTTGGCATATCCGGCTGTCAAATCAATGATTTCCCAGCTGTTTGTCATCTGCATGTTCTGATAATCCTCCGGAAACATGTGAAACCTGGCCGCCCGCTTCAGGGCGAGGGAGTGAACCGTCAGATTATCCGGCGACAATGCCTGAATCTGCTCCATGGTATTTCTGACATCCCCGATGGTTTCTCCCGGCAGTCCCACAATTAAATCCATGTTGATATTGTCAAAGCCCAGTTCTCTGGCCATCCAGAAGCTTTCCACTGTCTGCCGGGAGGTATGACGGCGGCCGATCAAATCCAGGGTCTCCTGCTTCATGGTCTGGGGATTGATGGAAATTCTGGAGATTCCATGGGCCCGCAGAACTTTTAACTTTTCTTCGGTAATACTGTCAGGCCGCCCTGCTTCCACCGTATATTCCAGCAAATCAGAAAAATTAAATGTACCTTCAATTTTTATCAGCAAACGGTCTAAATCCAGGGGCGATAATGTGGTAGGCGTTCCGCCGCCGATATACACGGTATTCAGTTTTTTTCCGCTGCAAATTGCAGCTGTAACATCTATTTCCTTTTCCAAAGCATCCAGATAAGCCTCCGTCCGCTCCTTCCACATGCCGATGGGGGAGGAAGAAAAAGAACAGTAAGAGCAGATGCTCGGACAAAAAGGAATGCCCACGTAAAGGCTATAGCCCTCCTGGTAATCCATCCGGCCCAAAAGCTCCAGCTCCCGTTTTGCAATTTCTATACTCAGACTTATTTTCTGCCGGGAAGTAAAATAAGTGTCTGCCATGTAGGTTTGAATCTCTGTTTCTTTTTTCCCCTGTTCCAGCATGGACATTGGAATTTTGGTGGGACGGATGCCGGTCAGCGTTCCCCAGGGAAGGGTCTGCCCGGTATATTCTGACAGCATTTTGTATAAGGTCTGTTTCAGCCGGTTCTTCGTCTCTTTCCGATCTGAAAAATCAACCGCTGCAGAACGTTTCATTTTCAGAATATATGCCTGATGCGCCGGTGTGGCCAAGGCAGACCCGCCGCCTTGTTCTCCTTTTGCCGGAAGATGCAAAAGCAGCTCCACGCTTTGCGGCTCCTGCCTTCGGTAATGCACCTCCATTCGAAACAGCGGGGCGCATTCCTCTTCCAGTTTAAAAATTTTCTCCGCATCTGCAAACACTTTTACCTCTTCCCCCGGATAAAAGGCTTTCATCAAAGAATGGATATCATATTCAAAATCTGCTTCGTTTAACCAAACTGTTATCATCTTTATGTTCCCGCTTATAAAAAAGGATTACCCGTGCGTTCCCTGCCGATGGAGGTGATGTCCATATGTCCCGGATACACTTTCACATCATCCGGAAGCGTCAGCAGCTTTTCTCTGATGGACCGCACAAGCCCGGACATGCTTCCGCCTGGAAAATCCGTTCTTCCCACAGACTGGCAAAAAAGGGTGTCCCCGCTGAAAAGCGTTTTCTCTTTTTCCAGGTAATAACAGCATCCGCCTTCGGTATGTCCCGGGGTATGCAGCACCTTCAGCTCCATGCCTGCCAGCTTCAGAATCTCATCGTCCTCTGCAAACACATCCGCATGGTAGGCTTCCCTTTTTCCAATCATGACGGACACATTTTTTGCAGGATTCTCCAGGGTATCCTTCTCTGCTTTGTGGGCATAAATTTTAATCCCAAAAATCTCTGCCAGTTCACCTGCGGCCATGGCATGGTCAAAATGTCCGTGGGTCAAAAGCACTGCTTTCGGCTCTAAGCCCTGCTGGCGGATTTTTTCTGCCAGCATCTGCGCTGAATCCCCCGGATCTACGATTACCATTTCCTTTGTCTCTTCATTGATGGCAAAATAGCAATTGGTAGCCACCTGCCCCACACAATACTGTTCTACTTTCATGTTCGGTCCGCTCCTTCCTGTTTTTCAGGTTGTTCCTTCCTGTTCTGCATTAGCTTGTCCAGCTGTTCCCCCACCACGCGGAAATGCTTATCAAAGGCCCGGATTGCCATTTCCAGATCCTTGTCCGCCAGGGCGTGGTAGATTGCCCAGTGGGAACGTCTCAGCATTTCTGCGCGTATTTTATTCATCAATATTTTCGTACGGAAATTTTCGATAAACTGATCCATTAAACTGTCTAACATGGAATCATATAAAATCAGCATACGGTTATGGGACGCGCTTACCAGTTTGCGGTGAAATTCCACATCCAATCTGGCGCTTTCCTTAGAACTCATGGGCTGATCCATTTTCAGCAGAATTTCATGCAGTTCCTCCAATTCCTCCGGCTCCGCCACTTCAATGGCCAGACGGATTGCGGCATATTCATAGCCGATCCGAATGTGAAAGATTTCAGAATAGTCAATCTGCATCAGTTTCATTACCATATTGACCGATTTCATCATATATTCCATGGGATCACATCTGACATAATTGCCGCTTCCCTGCTGACACTCAATCAGCCCTGTAATCTCTAACATATGCATTACTTCCCGGACGGAATTGCGGCTGACTCCCATCTCCTCCGCCAGTTCCCGCTCTGTGGGAATTTTATCATTCAGCTTTAACTCTCCGGACAGTATTTTTTCCGAACAATAGTCAAATACATATTCATATGTTTTCTTTCCATCGAATCTGGAATGGTCCATTCTGTGTCCTCTTTTCTGTACGCTTGCGTCATAACGTTTATTTTAGTATAATACCGGAAAATTTGCAAGAAAAAGAAACAGCAGGTGAATCGGAGTGCCTGATCCACTTGCTGTTATGGAATATGCTGATTTTATATTTGGAGACGAACGGAACTGCCATTCGCTGCAGTATGAAAGTGTGTTCAAAATTCCTGGCTCTCCCCACACTGATTCTTTTCTACCATTACGGATACACCGTCTGGGATTACTGCAATATGCGCGCCGCTGCCAGTTTCATCCAGCGCCCGCTTTAATGCTTCATTCACGTCGGAGGCTGTCTCAAATCCCATCTCTTCTGCCATGGCCCGGTACTCTTCGCACATCACATAGATGACCTTGTGATGCATCAGAATCCGGCTTTGAATCTGATATTCCCACTGATCCGGCTTTGTTTCATCCTGGGGAATTTTCAGAATCTCATCCATCAGGCTTTGGGGGCTTTCGCAGTTTTTTAACGCCTGGTAAAACCCTTCCCCGCCGTGTCCGTCCCCGCAGTTGGATACCATAATGATGATACCGCCGTTTTTGCAGGCCGCTTCCGCCGCCGTCATGCCTTTTACGGACTGATACATATTCTGATCCAACGGATAACCGCCGTTGGTGGAAATCGCAATATCTGCAGGTTTTTTCGGTATTACCTGGCAATACTGTTGGAGGAATCGGCAGCCGGCTGCATGTGCTTCCATGGCATCACCGGCTACCGCATGCACGATTTTTTTGTCAGCGTCAATAATCACGTTGACAATGTACTTCTGGTTCGCCATTTTACTTGCGGCAACCATGTCTCTATGGATAGGGTTATTTTCCAATACGCCGGTACGGCTGTATGGAGAATCTATAAATGCGGAACAGTGGTTTCCCAATACTGTAACCGCACTGGATACACCGGGCAGAACGCTTTTGCGTCCGCCGGAAAATCCTGCGAAAAAGTGTGTTTCAATAAATCCTTCGCTTACCAGAAGATCGGCTTCTGCCGCTATTTTATTAATTAGCAGCGGTGCGCCGGAGGGAAGCGTTCCCAGATTTACCATATCATCTATATTCTGGCTGTCATGGACTGCAATCTTTTCCTGATTTACAATTTCTTCCCCGAATTTGCCGATCAGCTCCTCTCTGGAAGTAGCCCGGTGAAACCCTGTTGCAATCAATAAGGTTATGTCCGCCTGGGGATTCCCTTCCCGGATCTCTTTTAGCATAAATGGAATGATATGTTTGCTCGGCACCGGCCTGGTATGGTCGGAGCAGATGATGACTATCTTCTGTTTTCCTCTGGAAAGTTCAGAAAGCTTCGGCGATCCAATGGGATGTTCCATGGCTTCCAGCACAAGCTCATCCTCTGTCTTTCCGGTTTTCGGCATAGATTCGATGGAAGATTCCAGAATCTCATAATCTAAATTGTCATCCAGATGCAGCATCATGCCCTCTCTGGAAAATGGAAGTTTCATATTCATAAAAATTTACCTCATTTCTTCTATGAAATGTTATTTTACGCCCATCCATCCTGCAATTACCATCATCTGCACTTCAGAGGTTCCTTCATATATCTCAGTAATTTTGGCGTCGCGCATCATACGCTCAATGGGATAATCTTTCGTATATCCGTATCCGCCGTACAGCTGCAGGCAGCGGCGCGTTACGTCAGAGGCATTTCTGGAAGCCACTAATTTCGCCATAGCCGCTTTATGGGAGAAGGGCTCATGGTCATCTTTGGCGCATGCGGCCTGGTAAACCAGAAGTTTAGCAGCCTCCGTATTGGCCTGCATCTGAGCCAGTTCGAACTGGGTATTCTGGAACTGGGAAATTCTGCGGCCAAACTGTGTTCGTTCCTGTACGTATTTTACGGTTTCTTCAATAGCGCCTTCTGCAATGCCCAGCGCCTGGGCTGCAATGCCCACACGTCCGCCGTCTAAGGTCATCATGGCATATTTAAATCCTTTGCCCAATTCCCCAACCAGGTTTTCCTTGGGAACGATGCAGTCTTCAAAAACTAACTCACAGGTGGAAGACGCCCGGATACCCATTTTATCTTCCAGCTTGCCGATGGAGAATCCCGGGAAGCCTTTTTCTACAATAAATGCGGAAATTCCTTTGGTGCCCAAAGATTTATCTGTCATGGCCAGTACGAAAAATACATCTGCCACTCCTGCATTGGTAATGAAAATCTTAGAACCGTTCAATACCCAGTGGTCCCCTTTGTCTACCGCAACGGTTTTCTGGCCGGACGCGTCTGTTCCTGCGTTAGCTTCCGTCAATGCAAATGCGCCGATCCATTCCCCGGAGCATAATTTGGGCAGGTATTTCTGTTTCTGCTCTTCGGTGCCGAACTGATAAATGGGCGTACAGCAAAGAGAAGTATGAGCTGACACGATAACCCCTGTGGTTCCGCAGTATTTGCTCAGTTCCTCCACCGTCTGGATGTAAGCCAGGGTGTCCATGCCGGCTCCGCCGTACTCTTCCGGGAACGGAATTCCCATCAACCCCATTTCTGCCATCTTCTTAACGTTCTCCATGGGGAATTCTTCTGTCTTGTCAATCTCCGCTGCCAAGGGCTTTACTTCATTTACTGCAAAATCATGTACCATATCCAGAATGTCCTGATGTAATTCGTCTCTTTTAAAATCCATAACATTTCCTCCATATTATAATCAACCGACATTATGCCTTCCGTGCCTTAAATGCTGCCGTCAGCGCCGGCACCACTTCGTTTAAGTTTCCTACAATTCCGTAATCCGCCACATCAAAAATCGGCGCATCCTCATCTTTGTTCACTGCAATTACCCTATCGGAACCGGAAATGCCTGCCAAATGCTGGATTGCTCCGGAAATGCCAATGGCAAAGTAAAGCTTCGGCGCTACGGTCTTGCCGGACTGCCCTACCTGATGTGCGTGAGGCATCCAGCCTGCGTCAACCACAGCCCTGCTGCAGCCAACCGTTGCCCCCAGCTCTGCTGCCAGTTCTTCCAGAAGCTTAAAGTTTTCTGCGCTTCCAACGCCCCGGCCGCCGGATACGATGATCTCTGCTTCCTCCAGATTTACTGCCTCTGCCACTTCATTGACGCGCTCCACCAGATTGGTGCGGATTTCTTCGGGGGCCACATGAATCTCTTCTTTTACAATTTCTCCGCTGCGGCCTTCATCATACGCGCCTTTTTTGAATACGCCCGGCCTTACGGTTCCCATCTGGGGACGGTGCTCCGGACACATAATGGTGGCCATTAAGTTGCCGCCGAAGGTGGGACGGGTCCATGCGATATTTCCGGTTTCCTCATCAATGTCAATGCCGGTGCAGTCTGCCGTCAGCCCTGTTTTCAGCCGGCAGGACACCCTGGGCCCCATGTCCCGGCCATTGTTGGTAGCCCCGATCATCAAGGTTTCCGGTTTATATTTCTCTACCAGAGTTACCATTGCCTTGGTAAACGCGTCTGTGGTGTAATATTCATATTCCGGCCCGTCTACGATAATAGCGGAATCTGCGCCATAGCAGACGGCGTCCTTTGCCACGCCCTCAATATCCTTGCCGATTACCACTGCCACCAGAGGACATCCTTTCTGGTCTGCCAGCGGCCTTGCCACATGTAAAAGTTCATATCCGACATTTTTTGCTTTTCCGCATTCAGTCTCTATAAACACCCATATATTTTTATAATCATTCAGATTGCCCATGCTAAGCCCCTCCTTATAAAAGTTTTGCTTCTTCCAGCAATTTCACTACTTCGTTTGCTGCGTCTTTCGGTTCCATGCCTGCCAGCTTCACGCCGGATTTTTCCCTGACCGGCGTATAAGTCTTTTTCACCCTTGTGGGGGATCCGTTTAATCCGCACAGTTCCAATTGAATGGATGGGATATCCTCTTCGGTCAAAACAGGAATTTCTTTTTTCTTGGCAGCCATTTTGCTCTTAATGGTGGGATAACGGGGCTCATAAGGAAGTTTCACAACAGTCACCACTGCCGGAAGCTTAGTGGAAATCATATCGTAACCTGCATCATGTTCCCGTTTTACCTGAATCTCTCCGTCCTTTTCCACAATATCCAGCGCATAGGTAATCTGGGGCAAGTCAAGATGCTCCGCAATTTCCGGCCCTACCTGGGCAGTGTCTCCGTCTGTGGCCTGCTTTCCGCAGAGGATTAAGTCAAATTTCAGTCCCTCTTTTTCTTCTACCGCTTTAATTGCCTCGGACAAAATATAGCTGGTGGCAAGGGTGTCGGAACCGCCGAAGCTCCTGCTGGAAATCAGATAGCCGTTGTCTGCGCCTACTGCGAGACAAGATTTGATGGCTTCCTTAGCCTGTTCCGGCCCCATGGAAATTACAATCAGCTTGCCGCCTAACTGCTCTTTCAATCTTACGCCTACTTCCTGGGCATAGGTGTCAAAAGGATTCACAATACTTGGAACGCCTTTGCGGATTAGGGTGTGAGTTTCAGGATCTACCTTGATTTCGTTGGTATCAGGTACCTGTTTCATGCAAACACAAATATTCATAATGCTTCCTCCTCATAAATTTTATAAACGATAACAAACTTTTCCCGGATTTAAAATCATCTTGGGATCAAATACCCGTTTGATGCCTTCCATAATTGCCATATTGGTTTCCCCAACGGAATCCAAAAGATATTTCACCTTGCCGGAGCCAATGCCGTGCTCACCGGAAACAAGTCCGCCGCAGTCTGTCGCTTCTTTATAGATAATGTCAAAGAATTTATCTACCCGTTTCTTAAACTCCTCTTCCTCCAAATCATTAGAACACTGATAAATATGAAGATTTCCGTCTCCGGCATGACCAAAGGATTTAATGGTCAGCCCGCAGTCTTCTCCTGTCTTGTTGACAAATTCCAGATAATCCGCAATCTTGTTCACCGGAACTACTACGTCGCATTCATCCAGCAGCTTTGTCTCTTCCATAATCGCTTCCAGGAAGGAAGAACGCGCCGCCCATGCGTCTTTCATCTTAGTGGGGGTGTCTGCCACCAATACGTCAATGGCTCCTTCCTCCAATACCAGTTCAGCCGCCTGCTCCACCAATGCGTCCACTTCTTCCTCTGAATTCCCATCCAGGGTAATCAGCAGATATGCGCCGATTTCTGTTCCCTCCAGTTCCTGCGGAAATACGGATTTGCCGATATAGCGTTCTGATGCCAACACAATCTCCCTCTCCATAAATTCAATGGCCTGCGGGTCCATATGAGCCATTTTAAACTTGGGAACTGCAGCCAATGCAGTATGCAGGTCTTCAAAGGGGATAATCAGAGAAGCCGCTGCCTTGGGCGCCGGTATAATCTTTAACGTCAGCTCTGTGATAATTCCAAGTGTTCCTTCTGAGCCAATCATCAGGTTCAGCAGGGAATATCCGGAAGACGTCTTAGACACAGTGGCGCCCAAATGGGTAATTTCCCCGGTAGGCAGCACAACGGTCATTGCCCTTACATAGTCACGGGTCGCTCCGTATTTCACCGCACGCATGCCCCCTGCGTTGGTTGCCGCGTTTCCTCCTACACAGGCAAATTTCTCACCTGGATCCGGCGGATACAGCATTCCTTTTCCCTGGCAGTCCTCTGCCAGATCATTTAACAATACGCCGGCTTCGATTTCCACGACGAAATTTTCCATGTCATAAGATTTAATCTTATTCATTTTGGAAATGTCAATGAGCACGCCGCCGTACAGAGGCACTGCCCCTCCTGCCAGGCCGGTGCCGGCTCCTCTGGGAGTCACCGGGATATTGTTCTCATAACAGATTTTCATAATCCCTGCCACTTCCTCCGTTGAACGGGGCTGAACTGCCACATCCGGCATATGGGTTCCGTAAATAGGCATTTCATCCTTGGCATAGTCCGGGTTAATGTCCTCTCCCTGGAAAACATAACTTGTAACTGCTTTCAGTTGTTCCACAATTTCTGGCGTCAATTGGTTGTACATGTTGTTACCTCCTTGAAAAATTTATTCTTCACAACAGTTCAGATGCCCGACTGTCACTATGAAAGTTTCTTCTTAATTCTTTTGTCTCTTTTACAATCCCGGCAAAGCTCCCACATAGCAGATAATGCCTGACAATATGACAAATAGCAGAAAATATTTAAACACTTTATTTAAAATCTTACTTTCGGAACCTACCTGGTTAATTGCCCCTGCCCCGATGGCAATTCCCTGTGGGCAAATCATCTTGCCGATTCCGGCGCCCATCACATTTGCCGCCGCCATCCAGGTTGGATTCAAATCAAGGGCTGCCGCCGTCTCGCTCTGAAGGCCGCCGAACAGCACGCAGGTGGAAGTTCCCGAGCCCGTAACAAATGCTCCAAGGGCCCCGATAACCGGAGCGAAAAACGGATAGAAGGAACCGGTAACAGCTACTAAGAACTTTGCAATATCAGAAATCATTCCGCTGTAACTCATAATTTTTGCAGTTGCCATAACGGAACAGATGGTGAGTATGGTTTTCCAGTATTTTTTCAATGTCTCTAAAAAAACCTCCGCCATATCTCCAAAATCAGCTCCCTGAATCAATCCTCCAATGATTGCCGCAAGGAATATCATAACCCCCGGCGTATTGATCCAGCTGAATCCAAGGGCGTTTCCGCCTTCTTTGGCATACACGGTAACTGTGCTCTTTATGCCTGCGATTGCATTATGTATGGGCGGACATAAGGTAGATGTCAGCATCAGGAACAGGAATATCAGAATAAAGGAACTCCAGGCTTTCAGGCCCTCTGCCGCCCCTATGGCTTTTTCTTTGCCTGCTTCTCCGGAAATCTCAATGGTATATTCCTGCTCCGGATCCTTATTAAAAATCCTTGCTGCTGCAATCATACATCCCATAGAACAGATCGAGCCGATGATATCCGGCAGCTCCGGCCCAATGAAATGTGCCGTAACGAACCAGGGAATTGTAAAAGACGCCGCTGCCACCAAAGTAGTGGGCATCATTCCTTTTAATGCCCGAATCCCTTTCCCGCAGATGCAGACCATCAAAAAAGGAGAGAGAAACGTCAGAATACATTGAATATTTACAATACTTCCCGCCAGAGGAACCAGCTCTGTTCCGGTCACGGATGAAAGTGTCACGGTGGGAACTCCTACAGATCCAAACGCCGTAGGGGTGGAATTTACCACCAAGCACCCCAGTACTGCACTCATAGGGTCAAGTCCGATTGCTGCCAGCATAGACGCCGGAATTGCAACTGCCGTTCCGAAGCCGGCCATGCCTTCCATGAAGTTTCCGAACCCCCATCCGATAATCAAGGCCAGAACACGCTTGTCTCTGGAAACTCCCGCCAACATCCTTTTCACGTTTTCCATGGCGCCGGTTTTCAGAGTCAGATTGTAAGTGAACAATGCCGCTACAATCACAAGGCAGATGGGCCACAAAGCATTTAAAACCCCTTCCAGGGCCGCTGTCGCAATGCACAGAGCGCTTAATCCCCAATACCCCGCCGCCAATGCCGCTGTGACGGCCAATGCGATAACACAAGCTTTGTGTCCGGCCATCTTCAGACCGCTGAGCGCTGCAATCAGCCAGATAATCGGCAGCATCGCAAGCAAAAATTCCAATAGCAACAATTGTTTTCCCACCTTTCTTAATTGGATTATCCAATTTATTGATTTTATTTATTTTTCTCTTAGATTCACGTTATTCCGCTACAGTTAGTACTTTATTCTTATTTATTGGGTCACCCAATTTCTAATTATTATTATAGCACGTTTTTTCAATTCTTCAAGCGCTTTTTATAATTCTGTTACATTTCAACATTTTCTCTGGATTTTTTTGTATAAATTCACGAAAATTGGGTCACCCTTTTTCCTGCATCTGATATGCCGTATAACGGAAAAGACTTTTTTGCAGCTTACTCTTGCACTTTGCACCATATTACTCCGGTGGTTAAATATCTATTAAAATGCAAAGAAGAGGCTGCCGCACTAAGTAAAACATATACAAGATATAGTATAGAAGAATGTTTCAAACTAGCCATATCTTGTATCATTTTTCTTAATGCGACAGCCCCTCCATGTAAATCCAAAAAGAAACCCGCACCGGAACGTGTCTGAAACATTCTTCAAACACGCTGTTCTATCCTCTGGTTCTCTCAATGTCAATCACACTCTCCACCTGACGGATCTTATCAATCAGGCTGATCAGCTCTTCTTTTCCTTTCGTCCCAAACGCAAGGGTAATGGTGGCCACTCCCTGCTTGCTGGTGTTGGAGTGAATGGAACTGATATCAATCTGTCGTTCTGTCAGTATCTTCGTAATATCCACGATAAGCCCGGTACGGTTATTTCCATAAATCTTAATTTCCGCCATATACCGGCCGGCTTCCCCTTCACTGTCCTGCCATTCTGCATCCAAAAGACGCGCCCGCTCAATTTCTGAAAGGTTGATAATATTGATACAGTCTGTCCGGTGAATGGAAATCCCCCTTCCCCGGGTGACAAATCCTACAATTTCATCTCCGGGAACCGGCGCGCAGCACCGGGAAAACCGGACAGCCACATCATCAATGCCTTTTACCACAATGCCGCTTCTGGAACGGATACGGGAATCTTTTTCCTTGCTCCCTCCTAAAGAGGCCGCATTTCCCATGCCCTCATTGGCGGCCGCCCGTTTCAAAATTTCCTCGTCTGTGATGGCCGCCTTGTGCTCCTTCTTGTAGTACTCCTGCATCTTGTTGATGATCTGGCCTTCTTTCAGACCTCCGTGGCCCACTGCCGCCAATACAGACTCCCAGTCCCGGAACCCGTATTTGCGCATAATGCGCTCCTGATAAGAAGTCTGGTTCAAATCCGGCCAGTTGATGGCTTTTGCCTTGCAATACTGAGCAATCAGCTCTTTTCCTCTGGAAATATTCTCCTCTTTAAACTCGCTGCGGAACCACTGATTGATCTTATTTTTGGCCTGGGTGCTCTTGACGATATTCAGCCAGTCCCGGCTTGGGCCTCTGGAATTCTGGGAGGTCAGCACTTCAATCCGGTCTCCGTTCTGAATCAGATAGTCAATATTTACCAGTTTGCCGTTCACTTTCGCTCCGATCATCCGGTTGCCCACTGCAGAATGGATGCTGTAGGCAAAGTCAATGGGAGTGGAGCCGTTAGGCAGATTTTTCACGTCGCCGGAGGGAGTAAAGCAAAATACCGCCTCGGAAAACAGATCCAAATCGCTCTTTAACAGGCTCATAAATTCCCGGTTGTCAGACATATCCTTCTGCCACTCTAAAATCTGGCGAAGCCAGCTTAATTTCTCCTCCTCCTGGCTTTTCTCCGCCACTTTGCTGCCGTTGGAGGCCTCTTTGTATTTCCAGTGGGCCGCAATTCCGAATTCCGCCGTCCGGTGCATCTCAAAGGTACGGATCTGAATCTCAAAAGGCTGTCCGGTAGGCCCGATCAAAGTGGTGTGCAAAGACTGGTACATATTGGGCTTCGGCATGGCAATATAATCCTTAAAACGGCCGGGAATCGGCTTATACATCTCATGGATCACCCCAAGGGCCGCATAGCAGTCCTTCACAGAGTTCACAATAATGCGGATGGCAAACAGGTCATAAATCTGATCCAGGGTCTTATCCTGATTCACCATCTTCTTATAAATGCTGAAAAAGTGCTTGGCCCTGCCGTCTATGGACGCTTCAATCCCTGCGCCTTTGACATGCTCCTTCACCTCTTCCACCAACTTGAAAATGTACTCTTCCCGGACGCTTTTGCGGAGAGCGATTTTCTCCACCAGATCATAATAGGCATCCGGTTCTAAATATTTCAGAGACAAATCGTCTAATTCTATTTTAATTCTGGAAATTCCCAGGCGCTGGGCAATGGGCGCATAGATATCCATGGTTTCCCTTGCCTTTTCCTTCTGTTTTTCCGGTTTCATATATTTCAGAGTCCGCATATTGTGCAGACGGTCTGCCAGTTTAATCAGAATTACCCGGATATCCTTGGCCATAGCCAGAAACATTTTGCGCAGATTCTCCGCCTGCACCTCCACTTTATCCGCATCATAAGACAACTGGCCTAATTTGGTGACGCCGTCCACCAAAAGCGCAACTTCTTCACTGAATTCCTGAGAAATCTCTTCCTCCGTCATCACAGTGTCTTCCACCACATCATGGAGAATTCCTGCAACAATGGTTTCTTTATCCAATTCCAGTTCAGCAAGAATAATAGCGACGCACAGGGGATGGATGATATATGCCTCGCCGGATTTGCGCACCTGTCCCGTATGTGCCTCATCTGCAATCTTATAAGCCTTTTCAATCAAAGAAATATCCGCAGAGGGGTGATACCTCTTCACACTTGCAATCAGTTCATCATAGAGACTCTGAGGGCTCACAAACTCCTTGGTGGCTTTAATATGTTCGTCCGCTATCACTGTTTCCTTCTGTTCACTTAATTGAATCTTCTTATCTTCCATATGCATTTCTCCATCCCGAAACTCTTCTTCCTTCGCGTATTGCATCCATTCAGATTTTCCATCCGCAACACACCAGATTCTCACTTATTTCATCATTTTTGCATGAACTATATTATAATTAATTTTTCCTGAAAATGCAACGATTTCGTATACCTTTGCATGTTCTTTCCCTGAATTTTTATTTCCTCCCGCCATTGAAATCCAAGCTTTTTGGCCAGATGGACAGATACTTCATTGCCTTTTTCTATCAGGCAGTTCAGTTCTTCAAACTCTGTCCCCTCTGCGGCAAACTGAAGAATTCCCTGACACAATTCTGTGGCAAATCCCTGATTCTGAAATTCCTTTCCGATGAGATAGCCCAGCTCCAACATGGATTCTCCGTGAATTTCCCGAAGATTCAGCCCCGCCCTTCCGATCAGTTTCCCGGAGGCGCGCTCAATGGCAAGCCACATTCCGAATCCGTAAAAAGAATACATATTCCGGATATACGCTCTGGTATATTCTTCCTCTTTTTTCCTGTCTTCATACAATCCTTCAATAAAATCTGTAATTCCCTCTCCCTGATAAAGCTCATACAGCCCGTCCAGATCCTCCGGCGTCATCTCCCGCAGAACACACCGCTTCGTCTCAATCACCGTCCAGGGCAGACCGTGCTCCCGCTGATACATCCGCTCCAGAAAATAAAAATCCACCTCCTCAAAGCCTTCCACCACTAAAAGGGCGTCTTTTAACTTCTGCCCCGGCAGCCTGGGATTGCGGTAGGCTACCGCTGCAATTTTCATTTCTCCCCGTAAGGATAACGTCTGATCTGTAGCGCCCAAAAGCAGACACTCCTCCGGCTCCAGCCGGTGCAGCTTCAGCACGGTGTTCAGTTTATCCGGGCAGTCCGCCTGAAACAAATCCAGATTGATAATCTGAACCCCAAACTGATAAATGCCGTCCAACAGTTCTGTCAGTCCGTCCTCCATGACAAAACGCTCCTCATCCTCAGGCTTTGCGGTATTTAACTCCTTCAAAGACAAAATTAATCCCTGCAGTGACATTGATGCCCTCCGTTTTCATGTCAAAATATATAGGGAATACTATATCACATTCCAGGCTTCTTGACAAATCTGAAATGAAAGAATGTGCATGATATTTTATGACAGGATTCCTTTCTGAATGTGAGGTTAAATTTTCTGAATAATAGGAATAAACTCCTATTATTGTCGAAAAATAAGAGAATTTGTCGATAAGTTTTCCTTGAATTCTTGCAATTTTCAATTTATAATGAGAAAAATTAACAAATTTTTACAATTACATTTTTCACAAAGGAGGAAACGAAATTTATGAGCAAGAACAAAAAAAGGGCCCTGATTATCATCGCCGTGCTCCTGCTGATCCTGATTACCATTGCAGTCTGCTATTTTCTTTTTACCAAAAAAGACACCAACGACCTGCAATACGACGACAATGCCACCACCGGCATTCTGCCCGGGGTTGACGTGGACGAGAGGAGAAAGGAGCTGCAAAACCAATTAGACCGCAGCATGATTGCATTTTCCATTAACACCTCACCGGTTTTCCTGAACGGGACGGCAGAAGGAAACCTGCTCATTGAAAATCCCGGAAATAACGCCAAGCTGCTGCGGGTCAGCATCGTGGTGGACAAAACAGAGGAGGAAATCTACGCCTCCAAATATCTGAAGCCGGGAACTTACATTGAAAACGTCAAACTGGACAAGGTTCTGGAGAAAGGAACTTACAACGCCACCGCTTATTTCAAGGCATACGAGGAAGAAAGCGGGGAATATATCGGGCAGACCGGCGCACAGATCACCATTACTGTGCAGAATTAACCTGCTGTATTCGTACTGTGTCAGATGCGCAATGGAGGGATACTTATGAAGAAAAAAAATATGTTTTTACAACTTGCATTAACAGCAGCTTTACTTGCTTCCACATTTTCCACCACCGTTCACGCTTCTGATGTGACAACCACCAGGGATATTCCGGTAGGCGGTTCCGGACAGGTAGAAATGGTAGGTACCATTGAGCCAACCATTCTCTCTGTTACCATGCCGACCTTTGTTCCCTTTAACATCAGCAACAGCCTTTCCACCCAGAACAAGGTTATTTCTCCCAGAATCAACGTGAAAAATAACTCCAATGTACCGGTACAGGTAGACGTGGCTTATACCAATGTGGACATCAGCAAACTGAAAAACACCACCTGGAGCAACACCGGCGCTGTTACTGCCAATCAGATTGCCATTGGATTAAAACAGGAAGAAACTCCCGGCGAAATGCCTGAAAACCTGTCAAATGCCAGATGGCTGCAAGCCAACAAACGTCAGGATATGAACGTTTTAGTTCTGAATTCCAACCAGGAAGGCGCGCTCTATGTAGTAGGCACACTGGGACAGGATGTTTCTGAAAGCGCAACCTTTAATGTTACGCCTACCTTTGTGGTAAGCAAAACAACCATTACAAATTAGTACGGCAGAATTTCCCCAGGGGAAATCCGCTGACACACAGGAAACTGAAACAAAAGATTAACTAGTCCGCATCTGGCACAGTACTGTACCTTATGGAATATCAGAAAATTTCATAAGAATAGAATATAGAACACGCAGCCGCTTTCCCATTTCTTACGGAAGCGGCTGCATTAGAACTGTAAGGACATTTTGCCCTGTCACAGAAGAAAGGAGTCTCAGCATGACTGTTTATTACGCTGCAATGTCCCTGGTCACAGGGTTTGGATATTTCATTACCCACAAAAAACAAAGCCAAAAGCAGAATGCCTGTTATCTTGTCTTTGCCTTTTTGTTATTCACTTTTCTGGCCTCGTTCCGGTATGCCATCGGCTTTGATTATTTTTCCTACCGGAATATTTACCGCATGGTTATTCCCTGGTCTTTTCACGATATTTTCCTGTATCACAGAAGCGAGCCCTTTTACTATCTGGCCTGCAAGCTGTTTTCGCTGACAGGTTGCCCGTTTCCTGTGTTTCTGCTGTTTATCAACCTCTTTCTGATGGCCGCCGCCATGCATTTTATTTCCCGCAATTCCAAAATTCCCTGGGTCAGCGTCTATCTCTACCTTACGCTGCAGTTTCTGGCCTATAATATGAACTTAATCCGCCAGTCCATTGCCGCCGCCTTTTTCCTGCTGGCATACCCTTACCTGAAAAACAGAAGGCTTCTGCCCTATACGGTCCTCACGGTTTTGGGCGGGATGTTCCACAATTCCCTGTGGTTTGTCTGGCCCCTGTATTTTATTCTGCCTAAAAAGCACAGCAGGAAATTCCTGGCTGTTCTCCTTTTAGGCGCCGGCCTGACATATGTTTTCTTTGATCCCATTTTCCGTTTACTTGCGCCAATTCTTCCCCCGAGATATGCCAATTACCAGGGCAGCTATTTCTGGAATGCCAATGGATTTGAATATGTACTGCCGCCTGCAGTTTACTGCCTGCTCATTTATCTCTTCCGAAACCGCATTGCAGCTGAGCAACGAACCATTTACTTAAACAGCGGGCTCTATCAGCTTCTTATCAACCTGTTTATCACCAAACACTTTATTCTGGAGCGGTTTGCAATTTATCCCTTTGTATTTTCCCTGCTGGCAATTCCGGAAATCATTGCTTCCTACCGGCAGGAAACCGAAAACGCTTCGGAATCTCCCGATAAAAAAACAGGAACGCTGACTTACCGCCGCGTCCTGCTGCTGTTTTTATTATTTGGTCTGGCCTGGTTCCTGTTTGCCGCAGCCGAAGGCTTCCACCGGGTCTACCCCTATGTCAGCTTACTGGACAAAAGTCTGTCGCAGCCGGAGTTATAACTATAAGCTTGATTCTCCTGTTCCAAAAGCCCGTCAGGGCAAATCTGCAGCCGCCGGAAACCCGGCCGCTGCCTTTTTGCCCATCTTATTTATTTGATTTCAGCTTTCCACAGTCCATGGAGATTGCAGTATTCATAAGCCGCCACTGGTTTATCATCGGGAGAAACCAGAAATTCCGCTTCCGGCTTCTCTCCGGCAGAAAGTTTTTTCAGCATTCCGCCGTGCTCTGTTTCCAGATAAATCCACATGATATGATGCTCCTCCAGCATAGGATGCTCCAGTTCTCCCACTTTTACCAAAACGGCTCCGTCTTTTGATTCCACCACCGGCACATGTTTCTCTCCGGAAGCGTCTGTGGTATTGGCCTTTAATTCCTGAAAAACTTTTGCGCTGTCATGATCTCCTGAAACAATTTCCATTGCCAGGCTGCCGCATTCCCTGCATTTAAAAAAATTCATAAAACTGTCTCCTTTTCTCTGCCCTGAGTTCAGGCTTTTCTTTTATTATATCCCTTTTTTAAATTTTCATTCTTCCTTTGATTACTGCTCCACCGTAATCTGGTAAGACCGTTCAAACACGCCTCCGGGCACAAGCATATTGTTCCATTCGCGGTTTTTTAACGTGCCGGAAAATCCTTCTCTGTCACATCTTCCATACCAGGGCTCTATGCAGACAAAAGGCGCATTTTTCTTCTCCGGTGACCAGATTCCCACCAAAGGAGACTGGAAACTCACGGTGAGATAAGGTTCATTATCCGGATTGACCAGAGAAATCTTCTGTACCTGATAATCCTCCAGAATATAGGCTCCCTGGTCGAAGAATCCGTCCTCCAGCATCCGTCTGCCCTTAGGAAGCGTCAGCAGATTCTTATAGCTGCGCATCAGTCCTGTCTCCAGATTGATCTGGGAAAACAGCGCTTCCTCCTGGTTCATCCAAATGCTGTATTCGCTCTGGGCTTCTCCTTCTTTCAGAGGGCATAAAAATCCCGGATGGCCTCCAATGGCAAAGTACATCTCCCGCTCCTTCTCCTGATTGGTCACTTTCCAGATTACGGTAACTGTTTCCTCACTGAGCCGATAACCGATTTCCAGACAAAACTCAAAGGGGTAATTCTCTTTGGTTGCCGGCGTCGCCTCCAGCCCGAACCAGATTTCTTCTCTGTTCTCGGAAACGCATGTAAATTTCATATCTCTGGCAAATCCATGCTGGGACATGGGATATTCTTTGCCTTCATACACATACCGATCCTGAATCAGCCTGCCCACCACCGGAAAAAGAACCGGAGAACGCCTCCCCCAATACTTAGAATCGCCCTGCCACAAATATTCCTGTCCCGTTTGATTGCTTTTCAGGGAAAGCATTTCTGCGCCCTGATCGGAAAACTGAACGGTCAGCTTCTCGTTTTTTAACTCATACACCATAGTTTTACACTCCTTTATGTTTTTTACTGATACTTCTCCACATTGGAACTGTCTACTTTTTCAAAAGGAACCCAGACATATTTTCCATCTTCGGAAAGTCCTTCCTGTCCCTTTACAGAACCGCCGGCTCCCAGGGCAATGGCTGCTTTTACTGCCGCTTCTCCCTGGCCGGTGGCTGACTGATAGACGGTAAATGCCATATCCCCCGCAACAATGGCCGCGCACCCGTCTGCAGTAGCGTCAATTCCCAGAATGACCGGTTCTTTAACTCCATTCTTTTTGCAGGCGTCAATGACGCCCAGAGCCATGGCGTCATTATTGCACACCGCCACATCAAATGCCCTTCCCGTACTGAGGAATATATTAAAATATTCCTCTGCCCTGCCCTGATCCCAGTCGGCCTGATCCTGAAATACATAGTTGATTTTCTTTCCGGAATCATTCAGTGTATTTTTCAGCTGACCGGTTCTTCCTTCTGTGGCGGAATGACCGGGCGGGCCTGTTAATATCGCCACATTGATCTCCTCTTTGCCCGACATATTTTCCAGAATGTATTCCGCCTGATACTGGCCGGCAACTCCCTCGTCAGAACCCACATACATATACTTGTCCGGTTCCAGGCAGGAGTCATCGGGACAGCTGTTGAAAAATACAATGGGTACATCTCCTGCAATTGCTTCCAGCTCCAGAGTAGTGTCGGTATCCACCGGAGAACACATAATCACGTCGAACCCTTCTTCTACGGCATTTTTAATCTGGGCCACCTGCACTTCAATGGATTCCTCTGCCTCATGCACCTCCAAAACTGCCCCCAGCTCCTCTGCCGTTTCCTTCGCCCGGTTTACCAGAACAGTACGGAAGGTATCTGACGAGGACAGGGAGAGATAAATCTTCACATTGCCTCCGCCGGCAGTATTGCCGCCTGTTCCTGCGCAGCCCCACAGACTGAACATCATTACCATTGCCAACAGTAAGCCTGTTATCTTTTTCATTACAACCCCTCCTTAAATCCGGAATAATTTTACCTGCTCTGCCAGTTCTTCTGACGAGGCTGTCAGGCTTCTTGATTCATCTGCTGCGCTTGCGCTGTTCTGGGCAATTCCTTTGGCCTGCTCCAGCATATTTTCCGAGGTAGCCAGAATCTCATCAGAGCTTGCCGCCTGTTCCTGGGAGATGGCCGCCACATTCGCCGCAACCTCGTCCACTTCATTGATTTTGCTGACCATATGCCCGATCATTTCACTGGTTTCCTGAATGTTTTCAAAAATTTTCTCAAAAGTATCAATGGCTTCCTGTATCATCACACTGCTTCTGCCGATATCCTCCGCGCTCTCGCCTGTCTGGCGCACCGCGTCTTTTACAAGCTCGCTGACCTGCTGGATCAAGGTTGAAATATGCTCCACCGAATCTGCGCTGGTATTGGCCAGCGTTCCGATTTCCGAAGCCACTACCGCAAATCCTCTGCCTGCTTCTCCGGCTCTTGCCGCCTCAATGGACGCATTCAAAGACAGCAGGTTTGTCTCCTCGGCAATATTTCCAATCAGCTGGACAATCGCCACAATCTCACCGGAGGCTGTCCCCACTTTGCCTACGGCTGTTTCCAGGTTATGGATGGAAGCCTTGATGCTTTCCAGTTCTTTTCCCACGCGCTCCATATCCTGTCTGCCCTTTTGGGACACTTCCACGGTCTCCTGCATTTTATGCTCCACATTGTCGCTGTCCTCCTTGGTGTCCGCCACCACGCCGGCCAGCTTCGTGGCGTTTTCTGCAATCTCATATACGGAAAGAGAAAGCTGATCCACGGTGGAATTCAATTCTCCCATAGACTCCGACTGGATAGACGCCGCCGACTGCATCTGCCTGGACATGGTATCACTGGCGTCCGCCTGGGTTCCCAGCCTTCCGGAAATATCCCCCATGGAAGCAATCATTCTCTTCATGGAACGGATAAACTGCTCCACACTCCGGCTCATCACTGCAATTTCATCATTGCCTTTACTGGTCACTTCCACCGTAAAGTCCCCGTCTGTCATTGCGGCAATCACTTTTGTCAGCTTCTTCACCGGGTTGATGACAATATGCGTCACACGCTCAATCACCAGGCACAGAATCAGAATGGATACTGCGCTGATAAGTATCATAATGGTGCGCAGCCTTGCCAAATCCGCCATAACCACATGCTTTGGAACATAGGAAACCAGAATCCAGTCTGTTCCGGACACTTTTTCAAATACTGTCATGTTCCCGTCCAGAACGCTGAACTCATAATCCCGGCCGGCAATTTTCTCTCCCACCTGCTTCTGAAAAGTATTGCCTGAATCACTGCCGATTCTGGTGGAAATCAGTGCATTGTCGCGGTTGGCCAGAATCGTTCCGTCCCGGCCGTCCACCAGAAATGATTCCGCATCTTTCATTTCCATAAAACCGTTGACGATAATCGAAATGCGATCCAGGGTCATGTCTGCGGAAATTACTTTCGTCCTGCCGGAACCGTCATTTAAAATCCCGGAGGCGCTGATTACATTTTCTCCCTGGGCGTTGACATAAGCAGAACCCACCGCCATATTGACTCTGGTAAGACCCTCCTGATACCATGTGCTGTTCAGAGGATCTGGCTCGTTCAGAGACGACTCCGACGCTTTATACATTTTGCCATCCTCATCGGCAATGTACACTCCCTGGGGATAATTGGAATTATAATTATAATATGTATCCAATATGCCCTGAAGCTGTTCTCCCTCCGGCCTGATATTTTCCAATGCTGTTTTTACGGCTTGAAATGCCTCAATATTCTCGTTCAGCCATCCTTCGATATGAAAAGACTGGTTTTTTACGGAGGATTCCAGAAGATTCTTCGAATAATTCTCAATGATTTCTGCTGATGTGTTGTAAGCCACCAATACCATTGCCACCATCAGAAGTATGACAATCGGCACGATAATTGCCAGAAGCTTCATTCGAATGGATATGATTCCCTGTTTTTCTTTCATTTGTGTTTTCTTTTCCATAAACCCCTTCCTTTTCCCACTGCTGCATGCAGGCCTGTATTTTATCTCTTTCTATTTTATTACGTTTCGGCAGATTATACAAGAAAAGTTTATAAAAAGGGTTATTTTTTTACAGAATCGAACAGACTGGGGCAGAATATATCTCGATCACCCAAAAATTCGGGATTGTCCTCCCTGACAGGCAATTCTTGCCGGAGACAAACTCCGCTGCCTGTCAAATTTATAAAGGAGAACAATCCCGAATATTTGTACCTATGTTATTACTCCGGCGGTTAAATGTCGACGAATTTTAACCGCCGGAGTAATAAACTAATCTATTATGCTTTTCCCACGCTGCCGCACACTTCCATTTTACCCATTACGTATTCCTTCACCTTGTCTCTTCCGCAGGCATTATACTTCTTCGGGTCAATGGTGTCCGGATTTTCATTCAGCACTTCTTTTACTCCATCGGAAAATGCAATCCGCAAATCCGTCGCATAATTGACTTTGCAGATTCCACGGCGGATACATTCTCTGACTGCCTCATCCGGCACGCCGGAGGTGCCGTGAAGCACCAAGGGGATAGAAACGACTTCCCGGATTTCGCTTAAGCGCTCCACATCCAGTTTGGGGGTTCCTTTGTAAACGCCGTGAGCGGTTCCAATGGCAACTGCCAGGGAATCAATGCCGGTGGCATTCACAAATTCCACTGCTTCTGAAGGCACGGTGTATCCGCCGCCTTCTCCGCCGTCCAAATCATCTTCCTTGCCTCCTACTTTTCCAAGCTCCGCTTCCACCGGAACCTGGGATGGATGGCAGGCGTCAACCACTGCTTTTGTCACTGCGATATTCTGTTCAAAGCTGTCGTGGGAGCCGTCAATCATAATGGATGTATAGCCTGTGCGCAGCGCGCGCATTGCCAGTTCAAAACTGTTTCCATGGTCTAAGTGCAGAACCACAGGTACATTTGCCAGCTCTGCCGCTGCCTTTACATTTGCATAAAAGTAAGAAAGGTCAGCGTATTTTACGGTCGAGGGCGTGGTCTGCATAATCACCGGTGAACGAAGCTCCTCTGCCGCTGCCACGACCGCCTGTACCATTTCCATATTTTCCACATTAAATGCACCGATTGCATAACCGCCCTTCTGAGCGTCTAACATCAATTGTTTTGTCGTTACCAATGCCATGGCAATTCCCTCCTGAACTCTTATTTATTCTCCAACAGACGGACAATTTCCTCTCTGGATTTCGCATTCATCAGACTGTCTGTAAATTCTTCATGCATCAGTTTGCCGGACAGTTCTGCCAGTGTTTTCAGATGCAGATCGCCGCCGTTTTCATTGGTGGCAATCATAAATACCAGATGTGCCGGTTCTCCGTCCTCAGATGCAAAGTCAAATCCTTCCTTGGAAATTCCTACGGCCACTCTGGGAATTTTTACTGCATTTGTCTTGGCATGGGGAATTGCAATTCCCATACCCATTCCTGTGGTGGACATAGCTTCTCTTTCATAAATCGCTTTTTTAAAGGTTTCTTTATCGGTAAGCGTTCCGTCTTTTTCCAGCAGAGACGCCATCTCTTCAATTACTTCGTCTTTCGTTTTGCCTTTTACCTGCAGAGTCACTGTATTTGCATGATAGAGGCTCTGGGCCGGTTTTGCCTCTGTCCGGCTTACAGTTCCTGCATTCCCGCCGGAGACAGCCAAAGAACCTGCAGACGCTTCTGCGGCTTCCGCAACCTTCGGAGTTACCAGTACATACAGAACTGCTCCGATGGCAGAGCCGACCAGGATACATCCCACCCACAGAAGCGGTTTATTTACCAGTCCCAGAATCAGGAATCCGCCGTGAGGCGCAGGCACTTCAATTTCCATCAGGTAGGAAAGCACTGCGGAAACAGAGGAACCAATCATCAGTACCGGAAGCACTTTCAGGGGATTTTTTGCTGCAAAAGGAATTGCGCCCTCAGTAATATGGGTGCAGCCCAATACATAGTTAATCAGTCCTGCCACCCTGTCGTCTTTGGTAAAACGGTTTTTCCAGAAGGTGGCTGCCAATGCAATAATCAGCGGCGGGGTAATGCAGGCTGCGGAAACGCCTGCCATAAACAGATAATTTCCCTGACCTAACAGCATGGTGCCAGTTACATATGCCGCCTTGTTTACCGGGCCGCCCATGTCAAATGCGGACATGCATCCCACTACAACGCCCAAAAGCAGCGGATTGGAGTTCTGCAGATTTGCCAGAAATTCCATCATCATGTTGTTTAACGCGGAGCAGGGATTTCCAAGCAATACCATAACTGCCCCAACGGCTCCCACAGATACAATGGGTATCATAAAAATCGACTTCAGTCCTTCTAACTGTCTGGGCAGTTTGCCGAACACTTTTATAAGCCAGAGCACGAAATAACCTGCCAGGAATCCTCCGATGATACCGCCGATAAAGCCGGAACCCGTCTCAGAGGCAATCATGCCTGCAACCAGACCTGCAAGCATACCGGGCCTGCCGGAAATGGACTGGGCGATAAATGCTGTCAGAACCGGAACCATCAGTCCCATGGAATATCCGCCGATGGATTTAAGCAATGCTGCAATTTCGTTGTACTGACTGGACTCCGGGTCAAAGGAATAAATACCCCAGAGGAATGAAATGGCTGTCAGCACACCGCCCGCCACCACAAGGGGCAGCATATGGGAAACGCCGTTCATCAGATGTTTGTAAATCTGACGGCCAATGGACAATTCTTCTTCGGGAGCCGCCTGTCTCTGGGCTCCGCTTCCCTGTCTCACACGCACGTTTCCGTCCAGACATCTCTGAATCAGGTCTTTGGCCTTGCTGATTCCGTCTGCAACCGGAACCTCCAGAACCGGTTTTCCGTTAAAACGCTCCAAATCCACATTTTTATCACATGCCACAATAATTGCGTCTGCTTCCTGAATATCTTTTGCAGTCAGGGCATTTTCCACCCCGATTGCCCCGTTAGTCTCAACCTTAATCTCGCATCCCAGTTCTGCAGCGGCTTTTTTCAATGCCTCTTCTGCCATAAACGTATGGGCAATTCCGGTCGGACATCCGGTTACGCCTAATATTTTCTTTGCCATCCTTCTATCTCACCTTTCTGACCTGAATATTCTTCCTGTATGTTTCTACTTTTTTCAAATCTCCGATTGCATCGCTTTCTGCCACATTGGCTCCGGTAGCGGCTGATTTTTTCAGCGCCTCTTCCACCCGGTCCGGATGCTCCAGCCATTCGCTCATAAACGCAGCAAGGGCAGAATCCCCCGCACAGGCGGAACTGCGCAGCTCTACCGGCTGTGCGCTGGCATAATACACAAAGTTTCCGTCGGAGAAATAAGATCCCCGTTCTCCAAGGGTCAGCAGTACATTCTGCGCTCCCTTTTCATGTAAAATGTCCATGATTTCTCCGATATTTTCTTCTCCCGAAACGGTGATTCCAAAAATTTCTTTCAGCTCCTCATCGTTGGGCTTGATTAAATAGGGCCGGTATGCTAAAAGCTCCTTTAGCTTGGGCGCGCTGATGTCTAAAATAACCTTTACGTTCTTTTCTCTGCAAATTGACAGAATTTCATCGTAATAATCCGTCCCTATGCCTCTGGGCAGGCTGCCGCTGATGGATAAATATTCCATATCCTTAAGGCTTCTCAGCAGCTCTGTCATTTCCTTCTGATTTTCTTCGGTTACCAGGGAGCCTTCGTTGACAAACTTGAATTCCTGAGCGCCGTCATTTAGGAAAATATTGATTCTTGTGGTATCCTCCACGAGAACCGGCAGCACTTCAATGTCCTTTTTCCTGGATTCGCTTACAATATAATCCCCGGAAAACCCGCCGAAAAAACCAAGGATTTTTGACTCCACCCCAAAATGCTTTAATACAAAGCTTACATTCAACCCTTTTCCATTTGGGGTATACACCGTATCAAATGTACGGTTCACTGCGCCCGGAACGATTCCCCGTGTCGAAACATTCATATCAATTGCCGGGTTTGTTGTTAATGTATAGAGCATTTTTACCTCCTCCTGTTTTTTGATGGGTTCATTTTACATCAAAAAAAGATGAAAATCTTTTCCAAAATTGAAAACGGTTTTCATCTATTTCCTATCTTATACTATGACGTCACTGCGGCGTTTTTATTCATAAGAAGTGAGATAATCAATAATCAGACGGGCCATGATCTGCAGAGGCACCCGGGAGGACACTTCAAATTCTTTGATGGCCTTATGGCTGTGGTGGTATCCCACCAGGCTCGCGGCCGACAGCTCCAACAGCGGAGACTGATCATTGCAGCAGCAGGTAAGCACTTTGGCTCCGCAGAGGTTGGCGTTTTTGGCCGATTCAATCAACTCCTGGGTCATGCCGTTTAAAGAAAAGTTAAACACTGCCTCATCCGCCTTTAAACGCTTTGTCTTATTCCGCATAATATTCGGATCACGCACCGAAACTGCATTAAAATCCAAAAGCTGCAGCTTCAGGGTAAATTCCTCCGCCACATACTCCGTCAGCCCCCGGCCAAACACAAAAATCCGGCTGGCTTCTTTAAGATACTGGATAATCTCCAGAATTCCCGAAACGGAAATCTGCTCAATCACCCGCTGGGCTTCAATCAGGGATTTGTTCATCACTTCCCCCATATTCTGAATGTCTTTCTCTTCTGCTTTCACAGTCAGGCGGTACCGCAGCTCGTTAAAGCCGTTGAGTCCGCATTTGCGTATAGCCCGTGAAACAGTGGACGGGGAAGTGAATGTGTCGAATGCAATTTCAACAATGGACAGCTTCGGCATTCTCTCTTCATTTTCATTGATAAACCGGACAATTTCCAGTTCTGTTTTGGACAGACATTCTGTGATCTCATTATTCAGTTCTATTAACATCGGCATCCTCCATTTCTGCTGCATCCCCCATATGCCTCGTTTTTTATATTTTACAATAAATCTGTCCATAATTCCATGGCATGGAGAAAATATCCGGTATTTTTATAAAAATAGCTAAGGCTGCCGCCAGAACGAATGTTTTGTATTGGGATACGGACAGAACTGCCGACTTGCCCTTTGACACACAAACAATCTATATTTCGACACACAAGAACTACCGGACTGCCCTTTGACACACAAGCTGGGCAATCCGGTAGTTCTGTCCGAATCTAAATATAAAACGTCCTTCGCAGTTCTAGTAGTTTTCCGCCTTCACCTGGAAATAAGACTGGGGATGAGCGCAAACCGGACATTGCTCCGGCGCTTCTTTTCCGACGCAAATATGCCCGCAGTTGCTGCACTGCCAGATCACGTCTCCATCTTTGGAAAATACCTTTTTGCCGGTTACGTTGTCTAAAAGTCTGCGGTATCTCTCTTCATGCTCTTTCTCTATCTTGGCTACGCCTTCAAACAGCTCTGCAATATCATCAAATCCTTCTTCTCTTGCCTCTTTTGCAAACTGAGCGTACATATCGGTCCATTCGAAGTTCTCTCCCTCGGCAGCTGCCTTCAAATTCTCTTCGGTGGTGCCGACTCCGCCGTTTAACAGCTTAAACCACATTTTGGCATGTTCTTTCTCATTTGCCGCCGTCTCTTCAAAAATACTGGCAATCTGCACATAGCCGTCTTTTTTGGCTTTGCTTGCAAAATAAGTGTACTTATTCCTTGCCATGGATTCTCCGGCAAATGCCGCTTCTAAATTCTTCTCTGTTTTGGTTCCTTTCAAATCTGCCATTTCTTTCTCCTCTCTGTAACTTATTACTCTGGCGGTTAAGTATTACAGTAAACTTTTCATATTCGGTGCTTCTACTGTACCTTCTTTTCCAGGATTTGTCAAACTTTTTATCATACTAACTCTGCAATTCTGGTAACTCCCACATAAATTTCTGAAATTTTATACCAGGTGGAATAATCCACTACCCCTGTCTGGGGCAGGCCGAACACGGACTGGAATCTTTTGACCGCCCGTTCCGTGGCGGGCCCGAAGGAGCCGTCCGCCGTAATTCTGGGAATAGAGGTATAGACCTGGGCAATCCGGTTTAACTGCTCCTGCATCTGACGCACCTTATCCCCGCTGGAACCAATCTGGAGATTTTCTCTGGGCCAGGAAGCAGGAATACCGGAAATCTCTTCTGCTTCATTGATGTACATATTGCTTCCATAATAATAACGGAGGATTTCTATGGCGCTGTAATTCTGATCCCCCAGATATTTGGAACCCCATTGGCTGAGCCAGTTGGGGCAGGTGACTCTCTGGCCGTCGCAGTACTGGGTCAGAATGGGCTGTTTGACATTGGGCCTGGAAAGGAAATTCGTAAACATCTCATCCACCACCCGGGAAATACTGGCAAAATAATTCCTTCCGTACACCCATTTGTGGTCATAGGCGGTGGAGGAAGTGATGGTGAAATCATAGCCTTTGTTCCGATACCACTCCGTATACACCCGATTTAATGTAAAAGACATAATCGCCAGTATATTGGCCCGTATGGTACTGTCCGGCCAGGTTGCATAAATCTCACTGGAAGCCACATTTTTAATATAATCCTTGTATTTTACATAGTAATCCCCCGCTGTGGAATCCCCCGGCGTCCCGTCATGGACTACCACATATTCCGGAATGACCACCCGGCTTAATACGATCTCCCCGCTTTCATCTATAGGCTTAATCTCCGCTTCCGCTATTTTAGGCGGAAAATTCCCGAACAACGTATTGGCGGGAATTACAATATTTTTCAGTTCATCTTCTGACACTTCCAAAGGCTCCATCCTTACATTCTGCAAAGATAATTCCCCGGAAAACACATCTACCCCTTCAATACTGACAGGCTGATAGCCCTCGGCCTCCACCTCCACCGTATATTCCGCATAAGGCTGCACTGGCTGCTCCGGCTCCATGCTGTATTCCAGGGGCGGCGCCGCTAAAGTCAGAACCTCTGACTGCCCGTCTGCGTCTGTGGAAATCTGCTCCAGCTTACTCTCCGGATCTCCCGTATAGGAAATGGTCACTCTTGCGTCCTCCACCGGAACCATCCCCACAGCGGAAGTCACCTGCACCTGCATGGTTCCGTTATCCACATGGTTGATTTGCGCTGCCCGCAATTGTCGATTCTGCATAAACACCTCTGAATTTCTACACTTATTTATAGTTTATGTAAAATCACGCAAAAAGTACCATCTCCAACGGTCTCTTTTTTATACATTTATCTCTGGCCTTTGTAACTTCCACGACAGCCCCATCATGCCCAGTCTGCCGTGCTGCAATCCCCATAGCCATCCATATTATAGGTAAGGTATTTCCCATCCATCTGCAGTTTCCATGCATACAAAATGCCGCTTAAACAGACTGCTAAAATTGTTACCGTAAGCACCAGCGTATTTCCCTTCTTTTTCTTCTCATTGATATATTCAAACTCGTCTCTTTTTCTTCTCATAGGTACCTCTTTTCATTTATTTTGCATTTTACTGTGATATCATACCATCTGTTTGTGAAAAAATCTTTAATTTCGACCTGCTTTTTTCTTAAATAAATATAAAACTCCTGTCTCTGGCATGTGTTCTTTGGGCAGACTGCAAAACGATTCCCTGAGACATAAAAATCCCGTACAGGCCCAAAACCCATACGGGAACTTATTACTCCGGCGGTTCAATCTCGCAGCAGATGAAGGTTTGGACAAATAATCTACTGTGATCTTTAACCGCCGGAGTAATCTATCTATCAGTCAAATTGCGTCATCCAGTTCGGCGACCGATACGCCTGAAAGCACATCTGTATCTGCTCCCGGCAGCACTTCTCTTCTGCCAGCTCCGGCAGCTCCTCTTCTGCAAAATATTCCGCCTCTGTAGTCTCACTGTTGGGCACAAAAGCTCCTCCCAAAACCTGGCACAAATAAAATATCTTGACTACTCCGTAAGCATAAGGAGGCTCATTGTGCTTATCCCTGTCCTGCACTGCAATTACAGAACAGACCGCAACGTCCAGCCCGGCTTCCTCCTTCACTTCTTTCACGGTATTTTCCATGGGAGACTGGTTCAGATCGCACCATCCTCCGGGCACAGACCAGTTTCCGTCTCTTTCGTGGACTAAAAGTATTTTCCCATCTCTGAAAATAGCCGCTCTGGTATCAACCTTGGGGGTCTGATAGCCCACGTCGTTACAAAACAGATGTGAAACTTTCTCTGCCGAAAGCCCTGTCCGCTCCGCCATCATTTCCGCAGCTATTTCCCGTATCCGCTGATACCGTTCCGTATCGTACACGTCTTTGCTGTAGAACAGGCCGGTCTGGGCAAGGCTCTGCAGCTCTATGGCCCATTGGCTGACTTTATCATTCACCTTCATAAGAATTCCTCCGGGATGCCTCTGGCCGCAAGCCTATTTTACCTCTCTGGTCCATCCGTACCTGTCCTCTTCATTTCCCCACTGGATTCCGGTCAGGTAATCATACAGCCGCTGGGTCAGCTCCCCAATCTTGAAATCATTCACAGTGACAACATCATCCTTGTAGACAAATTCTCCTACCGGGGAAATCACAGCCGCGGTTCCTGTGCCGAAAGACTCCTCTAATGTGCCGTCATGTCCGGCCTTCATCAAATCATCGACAGAAAGATGCGTCTCATTCACTTTATAGCCCCAGTCTCTTAAAATATGGAGAATGGAATCTCTGGTAACGCCCGGAAGCACCGTTCCCTCAATGGGAGCCGTATAGATTTCCCCGCTGATTTTAAACATAATGTTCATGGTGCCTACTTCTTCCACATACTTCCGGTTTACGCCGTCTAACCAGAGCACCTGGGTGCAGCCCTTTTCCTCTGCCCTTACCTGACCCAGAATGGAAGCCGCATAATTGCCGCCGCATTTGGTAAAGCCGGTGCCGCCCTGTACTGCGCGCACCAGTTGATCCTCCACCAGAATCTTAACCGGATTGATGCCTTCCGGATAGTAAGCGCCTACCGGACAGCAGATTACCATAAATTTATAGGAAATCGCCTGATGCACTCCCAGAGAAGCCTCTGTGGCAAACACAAAAGGCCGGATATACAGGGAAGTCTCCGGTTCAGAAGGAATCCAGTCTTTTTCCACCTTCACCAGTTCTTCAATGGCTTCCACAAACATGTCCTCCGGAAATCCCGGCATACACAGACGTTCATTGGAAGTGATCATCCGTTTCGCATTCATTTCCGGACGGAACAGAAGAATCCTGCCGTCTTTGGTACGGTATGCTTTCAGTCCCTCAAAGGTTTCCTGGGCGTAATGCAGCGTTACGCAGGATGGGTTGATCTCTATAGGGCCGTAAGGCTCAATTCTGGCGTCATGCCATCCAATTCCCTGATCCCAGTCCATCACAAACATATAATCCGTCATATATTTGCCAAATCCCAGATTCTTCTGATCGGGTTTCTCTTTTAATACGTCTCTTTTTACAAATTTAATCTCCATAACATATCCTCCATCCTGTTTTCACTCTCCCACAGGGCTTCCTCTTGTTCCATAAAACTGAATATCCTGACAAGTACGCTCTTGAGTATAACAATTATTATACTTTTTTCTGCGGCTGTCAAGATTATTCTCGGGGCTTATATTTTCCATAACTATTTATTATATATTTATGTGATTTTAATAACTTTTCTGCATATTCTAATTATGATATAATAAGAAAAGATGTTATACGAAACCAAAGTTTTCAGTAAACAGCAAAGGAGACTTATTATGCATCAGTTTCAACCTTATCCAATTGATTTATTGGAAATCAATCCTTTTACCAAACTGGCAGACGAATGGATGATTATCACCTCCGGCAATCAGGAAAAAGTCAATGGCATGACGGCAAGCTGGGGAGGAGTGGGCGTTCTCTGGGGGCAGAATACTGCCTTTATCTTTGTCCGTGAAAACAGATACACCAAAGAGTTCATTGACAACGGAGAATATTTCTCCTGCACATTTTTTGACAGGAAATTCAAAAACGATCTGAAATATTTCGGCATCGTATCCGGCAGACAGGAGGATAAATTTAAAACCTCCGGTTTGAATGTAGATTACTATAAGGACATTCCATATGTAGATGAAGGAAATTTCGTCCTGCTCTGTAAAAAGGCGGCGGCGGTGCCCATTGAAGAAGCCCATTTTCTGAAGCCTGACATTAAAGAAAAATGGTACTCCGGCAAGGAAGAAAACAATTTCCACACCATGTATGTAGGGGAAATTGTTGAAATACTGGCGCGGTAAAGCAGCCATAATGATACACAAGCTCCTTTCAGGCATATGCCGTCCACCAACAGATTTATAACAGAATCACAGCCATAGCGGAAAGGACAATCTTATGAAACTTACCATGTTGGGAACAGGACACGCAATGGTAACGGAATGTTACAATACATGCTTTGCAATCAGTGAACAGAACCAATGCTTTTTAGTGGACGGCGGAGGCGGAAATGCTGTTCTGCGCCAGTTAAAGCTGGCCGGCTTCCCGCCTGCCCAGATTCATGATATCTTTATCACCCATAAGCACATTGACCACCTGCTCGGCATAATCTGGGTGTCCCGCGCCATCTGTCAGCAGATGATAAAAGGCGAATACACCGGAAAACTGAATCTTTACGCCCATGAAGAAGCCATCGCCCTGATCCGGGATTTGCTGCAGAAACTTCTTTTAAAAAAGCAGCGGAAAATAATGGAAGAACGCTTCTGCTTTTTCCCTGTATCAGACGGGGAGAGCCGGCCAATCTTGGACAGAACCGTAACTTTTTTCGATATCCAGTCCGTAAAAGAAAAACAATTCGGCTTTTCCATGGATCTGGGAACAGGAGAGAAACTCACCTGCTGCGGCGACGAGCCTTACCGCCCCTGCGAAAAGAAATATGCCGAAAACAGCGCATGGCTGCTCCATGAAGCCTTTTGCCTGTATGGGCAGGCAGAGCTGTTTTCCCCTTACGAAAAACACCATTCCACCGTCAAAGACGCCTGCGAAACGGCAGAACAGCTTGGCGTCCGCAACCTGATTCTCTATCACGCAGAGGACAGCAGCCTGCCGGAGCGGAAAAAATTGTACCAGGAAGAAGGAAGCAGGTATTTCCACGGAAATCTCTATGTTCCGGACGATTTAGAAACTTTTTTACTGTAAACCATGTTTGAAATTTCATGCAAAAGGAGTCTGCGGCCATGAAAAGAAGAGAATCCCTCAGACAGATCAAACTGTCTGAAGCGCAAAAGAAAAAGCTGAACGAAGAAATCAAAGCATTCTACCTGGATCAGCGGGGAGAAGAAATCGGCATGATTGAGCAAATGCAGCTCCTTGAGTTATTTGAGCAGCATTTGGCGCCCATCATATATAACAGGGCGTTAGATGATGCAAAGCAGTGGTTTTCCCAGATGATGGAAAATGCTGATTCTGATTATTATGTGCTTTACAAAAATGTCTGAATCTGAAAAATGGGAAACAGCTTTTCTGCCTTCTGCCTGCTGTTTCCCATTCCTGCTTATACTGATACTCTGCAGCCGTCTGTGATTTTTCTTCCCCATTATACCGGCATTCTGCAGCCATCCGCTATTTTCTTTCCGCATTATACCGATATTTTGCAGCCATCCGCTATTTTCCTTCCGCATTATACCGATATTCTGCAAAGGCCGGATTCATATAACTTCTGGTATACTCCACAATATTATAATCTTTATCTGCTCCCTGATATTCCAGCATATACACTGCCGTCCCCCGCTTCACCTTAAGATGTTCCGCCACCTTTCCGCCGGCGCTGCAGACAATAAGCCGGATGGTAAAATGAATGGGCAGATGCCCCTTGGCATCCATATAGTCATACAGCGACACTTTTCCAAAATCCATTTTCTCCACATCTTCAAAATAATGTCTGGGCAGATAAGTATATTCCACCGCAAACAGCGATCCGTCTCCCAGACGGACACGGTGCAGCCCCCAGACAGGCTGCTGTTCAGATAGCCCCAGTTGGTAATTCAAAAACCTGCTGCCGCAGATTTCTCCGCTTCCCAGCACCTGATTTGTCAGCTCCACGCCCATTTGTTTAAACATGGCGGTAATGCCCACATTGCTTCCCTGTAAAGCATCATTATAATCAATTTTCTTACTGTCACGCTTTGCCACATAAGTACCGGAACCGGGTTTCCGCACCAGATACCCCTCTTCCACCAGTTTTCCCACTGCACGCTTTACCGTCATCCGGTTGACGCCGTAAGTCTCCGCCATCTTCCGCTCACTGGGAATCATTTCCCCGGGAAGAAAACTTCGCTCTTCGATTTTTTTTACAATAATGTCCTGAATCTGTATATACAAAGGCATTCTGTAATCCATATGCCACCTCTTTTAATTCCCTGAGCTTCCAATCTCACACTTCCATACATTCGGCAAATCCCCGGGCTGCCTGTTCCATTTTCTTCTGAATCCTGTCATTCCCCTGTTCGAAAGCCACCCAGTCCTTATTCATCACCGTATGGAGAAACTGCAGGATATTGCCCTGGTCGTCATAGGTAATGCCTTCTTTCATCACCAGTGTAGTCCGCTGATCCACCTGCAGCGTTTTCGCTTCAAATTCATCGGCATATACAATCTCTACCACCTGTTCCTCCCGTTTGGGAACCCGGCCGTATTCCTCGGATAAAATCTGAAACAGGGAACGCTCCTCCAGATCATACTTCATCAATTTTCCCGCCATTTCTTCCGGAATATAGGCATACTCAATGGCCACCGGGAACATCTCATTCCCCCTTCGGACGCTGCGGACTCTTGTAATCTTATTTAGAACGGTTCCAATGGGCAGCTTCATTTTCTTAGACAGGCGCTTGTCTACCTCCACAAGTTCAAAAGCCAGCAGCTTGTTTTCCTTATCCATGCCTAAATCCTGAGCTTTCTCACTGAAAGACTGAATCTGGCACAAATCCGTGCGGATGCGCCCATGGCCCATATAACGGCCGCTTCTGGTTCGGTTTTCAATAATCCCCTCTTCCTCTAATATCTGATAGGCGGAGCGCACCGTAACCCTCTGGACGCCGTATTTTTCTGCCAGTTCCCGCTCTGAGGGCAGCTTATCCCCTTCTTTTAATTTTTCCTGAATAAAATAAAATTTCAGTTCATTGGCAAGAAATTCATCCTTGTTCAGCAACTTCATATCCCTTTTTCCTCCCTGTTGAAATCAATATACCAGATTTGGTTCTCTTTGACAACCTGTTTTGCCAAAAAACGTACCAGATTTCACAAGGGTTTTGAATCCATTCTAAATTAAAATGCCGTCCTCTGCATCCGCTGCTGCAAAAAACAACCCAAAAGGGGCTGCCGCAAAACAGGAAAAAAACTTTGTTTTGCAGCAGTCCCCTTTTACAATTTACACCGGCTCACCGTCCATGAGCACGCCGTCCGCGTTAAAATAACTGCTTTTATCATTTTAATATGCAAACTGACGGTAGTACCTTCTGAATTCCAGGCTGTGTCCGGTATTCAGCTCATAGTGGATCGCCAAACGCTCTGTCAGGATTGCCGTAATAATCATGGGGGAACAGAGAACCCGGAATTCATCGTCAATTCCTTCCAGCGGAAAGTCTTTGGTGTCGATAATTACATGCTTTTTGGTGTGTTTTTTCACAAACCGCTCCACCCGTTCATCCAAAGAACGGTACTCATCTTCTCCGATAATCACAAATACCGGAACCCGGTCGTCCACCAGCTCCAACGGCCCATGGAAGAAATCTGCCGAAGTTACCGCCTTGGTTCTCACCCACTGCATTTCTTCTAAAATGCACATGGTAAACAGATAGGTTTCTCCCCAGAGAACGCCGGAACCGGTAAACATGGTGTAGGGCTCATGGGCATAGTTTTTTGCAATTTCTGCCGCCTGGGGCTCAAACTGCTCCCTCACCTGCACCAACACCTTAAAAATATTTTTCATCTGGTCGGCCCATCTGTCATACTGAGGGAATTCTCCTCTGTTCTTTAAAATCCGCAGCATGACAAAATAGTAAATCAGATAGGAATGCTCACAGTCTCCGCAGGCATTGTAAATGGGATCTGTCAAAAGTTCCGCTAAAGGCGTGGTGGAATCTTTGGTAAATCCATAAACTTTCCATCCATTGCTCCTGCACAATTTAACTGCATCCAAAATTTCCTTGGTATCTCCGGACGCCGATGAGGTAAAAAATAATGTCTTGTCGGAAAGGTGCTTTTTGTCCTTAATCATGAATTCCGCCGCATTCTCAAGATAAATGGGGAAATCTGTGTATTTCTTTGCCACTTCAATTACCGGATACCACTCGGCCCAGGTGCCGCCGATTCCCAACATGCAAACGCTGTCATATTCCTTTGCCGTCAGTTCATCCACTACTTTTTCAATTTCTCCTCTTAATGCGTAGGTTTTTTCTCCGTCCTGCAGATATTTTTCCAGTTTGAAATTTCTCATTGCCATATTCTTATCCTCCTGTTTTTATGTATTTTTATTAAATTTCAATGTTTCAATTGCTGACTGGCCGTTTCATGCCATTTTCTTATATGCCCAAAAATCCAAGCCCTGCTCCTGCTATGCCGAAGGCCAGAAGAATCAGCATGATCAGCAGCGGGTTTATTTTCTTCTTCAGCATCCAGTAAACTCCTCCAAACAGAGCCAGTACCGGAAGTCCCGGGAAAATTCCGGTCAGGACATCCTGAAGGGTAGAAGCCTCTTCCCCGCTTCCTATCCGGGTGATAAAATTGATGGAGGTCATTTCCATGGTCATGGCGCCCACCACCATCATGCCCACAATGGAAGCCGCTTCCATCACGCTGTTCATCAGACCGGAGGACGTAAGCCTGGCAATGGATTCACTGCCCAGCTTATACCCCAGAAAAGTGCCCAGATACCGGAGAATATAATGGGGAACGTTAAAGGCTAACAGGAAGAGAATCGGCCCCAGAAGATTGCCTTTCATGGCAAGGGCGCATCCGATTCCTGTGGCAATAACCCTGAGAGTCCCCCAGAAAAATGCATCCCCGATGCCGGACAGAGGACCCATCAGCGCCGTTTTTACATCACTGATTGCTTCCTCGTCAAAATCCTCCTGGGTGGCATTGGCCTCCTCCATGGCCGCACTGATTCCCATGGGAAATGTACTGATATAAGGCGTAATATTGTAAACCGTCAGGTGCCGTTTCATGGCGCTGGACAAATCCTCTTTGTCCGGATACAATTTCTTCAAAATCGGAAGCATTGCAAAGGCAAATCCCACGTTTCCCATTCGCTCATAGTTCCAGGAATGCTCATAAGGGATAGACCGCCAGAACACTTTTTTCAGATCCTGTTTGGTCAGTTTATTTTTATAATCGCTGTGTATGCTAAAACTCATCAAAATCACCTCCCGATTCATCCTCTGCAGAAGCTGCCGCCGGTTTCGGCCCAATCATCCCGAACATCACCATTATCAGCACCAGGCAGATGGAAAAAATTGCCACTCCCGTGGTAGTTATGCCCAGATATGCCACGAGAAAGAATCCAATAAAGAAAAACGGGGCCACTTTCTTATTCATCATAGTCTGTGCCAGCATTGCAAATCCAAGGGCGGGAAGCAGCGCTGCCGTGATATCCATGCCGGTCTGCACAAATTCCGGGATTCCCCCAAGCACCTTAGTTACTGCATCTGCCCCGAAATAAAAGGCAATGGGAATGCAGATAATTCCCCAGATATTCTGCATATATCCGGCTATCAGCATATCTCTGGTAAACGCTTTCACATTGCAGTTGTCCGCATCCTGGTCGCATTTATGAATAAACAAAAGCATCAGCGGCTGTCCCAGTCCCGTATTCACCGCAAGCATCACCGTTGCAATGGGAATCCCCAGAGTCAGCGCAGCCTCCGGCCCAGCTCCGGCCTGAATTGCCAAAGATACTCCAAGCACCGTTCCCGAAATCAAATCCGGCGGATTATAAGCCCCAACGGAAATCGCCCCGATCATTGCAAGCTCCAACGTTGCGCCCATGATAATTCCTGCCTGCATATCTCCAAGCACAAGCCCCACCAGCGGGCCTAACACGATGGGCCGCTGCAGATAGCTGGTTCCGGTGAGCCACTCGGAATAGCCAAGCAGGCCGATCAGGAATATCAATATCGTTTTTATAATCATTCCTTGTCCTCCTCTTCATCTGCGGTTAAAACAGCCCTTCACACTTGAGCTTTTTCTCCGTAGGAACCATCTGGATAAATAAATCCCATCCTTTTCCAAGCATATCTTTTACCAGTTCTTCTTCCGCCGGAAGCAGATGGGCGCTCTTGCCGTACTGCTTCGTTCCTTCCCGGTATGGTGTATTGCCGATATTCAGTTCTTTTTCTCCGGCAGCTTCCATAATTTTTCCGGCAATCTCCAGAGTTTCACAGATAATAAACAGCTTGTATTTCTCTGTCACCCCGCTTTGCAGCGCTTCCACCGCTTCCTCTGTGTTCTTGACAACTACTTTTACCCCGGCCGGTTTTGCAAGTTTTAACGCATTCATCCGCATCGGATCGTTTTTCACCGTATCGCTGACCAGTAAGAGGCAATCCGCCCCAAGGGCCGCCGTCCAGGAAACTGCCACTTGTCCATGTAACAACCGGTAATCCACTCGTGTTGCTTTAACCATACTTTTGTCCTCCTTTTTCCAATTCACTGTTCCTTGACGCTTTCTCTCTGCACCCCTTTGCTCCCGTTGTTTCGTAAGTTAAAAATCATCCTCTTCCAGTTCTCCTTCCCCTGGATTTTCACAGTAAATCATGCCCGCCCTGGCTTCCTGCAGCGCTTCTTCAATCGCAGTTTTTGTGTCTGCCGCCGGGTCTGACAGCAGCATCCCCAATACCAGCGCCAGAGAAATTCCCGTGATGACATGCACCCGCTTCTCCCCCGTCAGCATCAGCGCATTGCTGTTGACGCTGCCGCCCATCAAGTCTGTCATAATTACAATTTCCTCCTCCGGAAATTCTTCCAGGATTTTTTTGAATTCCGGCATTGGGTCCCGGCACTCTTCGGTGTAGGCATTGATACAGATTAAATTCTCCTGGGGCCCTGCAATCAGTTCCGCTGTAGAGCGGATTCCCCCGGCCATTCTGCCATGGGTTGCAATTACATACTTACGCATCTTTTTCCTCCTTTGCTTTTTCATAACTTCTCGGAATCTTTACCCTTGATTTTATAAGGCTTTCAGACCCCTATCTCAAAAAATCACCCACTTTTTTTCAAAAAACGCTTGACAAATCGCTCAAAATTTGCGGCGAAGCCGATTGATTATATTTTATTTCAATCGACTGGAGGCGATTTCTTTGTTACCTACTAATCCTGGCGGCCATGCCGACTATCAGGATACTTTCGTATCCGATTTTCTGAAATTTTATCCTGATCCCTTCGTGCTTTCTAAAAGCACCTGGGATTATATCGTGCAGTTCTGGTATCTGGATCTTTCCCAGACAGATTCCATCATGCAGGAGTGCTACTCTGTTTTTGGCCCTGAACCAAGGCTCCCTTCCTGTATGCTGCGTTCTTACCTGCTTGCCTTGAAGCTGAAAGTAACTTCAATCACTGTCTGGTGCCGTATGCTCAAAGAAACTCCCCTTTATGCCATCCTCAGCGGTTTCTCTTTCGGTGATACCCCTGGTGTCGGTACTTTTTATGATTTCTTTTCCCGCATCTGGCAGTATGACTCCAATAACCTTTCCCCGAAAGACCGCTTCCCTAAGATGAAGAAAACTCCCAGGGGGAAGAAGAAAGGCGATAAGACTCCCTGCGATTCTTCCAGCACTGCTTCAAAACTTCTTCCCCTGCTGGAACGCTGGCACTTAAAGCCTGAGAATCCCTTTTTCCTCATTTTCCGGCTTTATCAGCAGCAGTTCTTGGACCGTTCCATCCGCAATGGCTTGATCGATCCACATCATCTGGCTCTTGCCGGTGACGGCACTCCCGTCCGGACTGCCGCCCAGCAGCGGAAAAAACGGATCTGTGACTGTAAAGAAAAGGGCTGTTCTTCCTGCGGCTGTAAACGTCATTATTCCCAGCCCGATTGCAACTGGGGCTGGGATTCCCACCGGGAATGCTATTTTTTCGGTTACCACCTCTACATGTATGTGGCTTCCGATTCCTACAGTGACCTTCCTGTTTTCCCTATTTTAGAGCGGGCTTCCCGGCATGATATGCTTTCCTTTCTCCATTCCTTTTTCACGATGAAAGCTTATCTTCCTGAGTTCCATATTGAAAAACTCCTTCTGGATTCTGCCCATGACGCTTACGCTGTTTATGAATACTGCAGACGGGAAAATATCACTCCTTTTATTGACCTCAACCCTGGACATACCGGACATTTCACTTATAAGGATGATTTCACCATTGATGGTGATGGTGTCCCAATCTGTAAACAGGGCTTACGTATGCACAAAGATGGATATGAGGCTGCCAAACACCGGGCGAAATACCGGTGTCCGAAGTCTAACCGAAAACGCGGCTGCTTCTGTGAACATCCCTGTTCACCCGCAAAATATGGCAGAACCGTACATATCTTTACGGATGATAATCCAAGGTTATTTAACATACCGCCAAGAAACAGTAAAGCATGGGAAAAGGAATACGGCGCGAGAACTTCTGTGGAACGCTCCAACAAGCGTGAGAAAGAGGACTATAAATTAGAAGACGGCAGGCACCGCTCTACAAAAATGTGGTACTGCCGCCTCTACGGCATCATGATGCTCCAACATCTTGATGCCTGGGAAATGCCATCGACTAAGGCATTTCAGGAATCATTATTAGGATTAGCCGCCTAATATTGATATCTTAAGCGATTCCATAAGATTTTTCAAGGCATAGTACCAGCTATGTCCAATGTTTATGTCCATTTTTCTCAAATTTCTTTTCCTGCACGATATTCAGTTGTCAAATTTCAGTTGGTATCTCATTCATTGAGATTCCGAAAAGTTATTTTCTTCTTTTGCTTTCATTATTTCCTTATAATTCTCTGTTTTGCAATGGATTTTTTCTTCAAATTTTTCAAACAGCGGATGGCACCTGAACTGGTTCTTTTCTTTTGTCACCACTGCTGCAATATATTGAAACAGCACTGCAGTAAACAAGGGAGTTATTTCATTTCTGATTCGGCTCTTTACGCTGCACACCCGTTCTGTCAGTTTCTTTTTACCGGCCGGCTCAGATACTCCGCTGCCGCCGCAGATACACGTTTGCTCCGGAACTTTTATTTCCTTATTGGTAACCAGATAAATATTATCTGTCACCAGTCCGGTTGCCGCAAAGATTTCCTGCATCCGGTTATGTTTTTCATTGAAATCAATAAAAAATACTGCATAATCCGGCGTAAGCTGCATATTCGGCCCATGAATATACTCTTCACTTTCGTAATACAGTGCAGGAATTTTTAAAGTCTCTCCAAATTTCAGCGCCGCTTCCCTGGCTACTGCCATGTTTGCTCCGTCACTGATGATTATAACCTTTTTCATTTCCAGAAATTCCCTGAAATATTTGCCGGTAAATGCTTCTGCCTGCCGGTACATCTCACTGTTTGCCTGGCAGCCCATTCTCAGTTCCTCCAAAAGCTCCTGATATGTTTCATCTGTCAGTCTGCCGTTAAGCCTTCCCGCCTCTAACGCAAACAGCATCAGATATTCCATCAGGACAGAAAACCCCAGAGTCACATAGTCAACCGCTTCATTTCCCACTCCATATTCCAACAAATGCTCTGCATAATCCTTCAGCTTCCCTTCCCGGTTTCCGGTCAGCGCAATTGCAGGAACCCCATCCTCCCTCATTCTCTTTACTGCCTGAATGGTATTGGTGCTGCAGCCGCTCTGAGAAACCGCAATACAGAAATAGTTTCCCGCTTCTTCCCTCCGGTAATCCAGATATTCCGAGGAGCTTAGAATCAGCGTCCTGCCTCCGGAATATTTCCTGATAAAACTTTCTGCGGCCATTGCCCCGTTCAGAGACGAACCGGAAGCAATGATGCAGATATCTTTCTTTTCGCTCTGCCGGTACAGACTGGTAAGTTCTGACAGCAGTTCCTGCCGCCCTTTCAGATTTTCTTCCATTTTCCGGCCTGAGATTTCCACGTAATATCTCATATCTTTTTCCACGGACATTCCTCCCTTTTTGTTTATTTGGTTCTCTAAGTAATCCACTTATTGATTTTATTGTACCACAAGTTTCAGATATTGCAATACCAATTTTTGGAATTACTATACCACATCAAATTTTATTAGTAAATTTGCATAAACCCCTGATGATTTCTGGGGTTTCCTATATCTCGCCTGTATATAAATTGTTGATTTGGTTCTCTTTTTTGATTAATTGGTTCTCTTTCAAATACCAATTTTGTGAAAAATGACACCAGTTTTCCTGCTGAATTTGATAATTTTCCCCTGTGCAGCTGAAATTCAACTTGATACACAGGGGATTTAAATTAAGAATAGAGTAATATCAAACAATATGTTATAATTTTTACGTTGCTCACCGAAACCTGGCAACAGAAAAGAGGTGTCGGCGTTGGAATTCTTCATTTCTTTCTTTATCGCTGTTGCGGCTGGTGTAGCTTGCCACTACATCATCAAATGGTTAGACAGCGATGACAAGGGCAACAAATAACCTACTGGGAGCTTTGCCAGTATAAAAGCAAAGAAGAATCCCTAAACTGTACGGCCATACAGTTTAGGGATTCATTCTTTCGTCGACGTGGACTTTTCATTTCTTTTTGCCTATTGGCATTATAGCATATGCAAAAATGTTTTTCAATATGCCTTTATTCAAAATTTTATCCTTATCTTATATCAATATCAAAGATTACAAATTAACCATTAAATCAAACGGTTATCTCGATCTGATTGCCCTCAATTCCGACAATGCAGCTCTCATAATATCCGTCTCCGGTTGTTCTTGGCCCGCTGAGCACCTCATATCCGTTTTCTTTCAGCGTTTGCGTCAGCTCGTCCACCTTTTCTTTACTGCCCGCCGAAAGGGCAAGATGGATATAGCCGGTTCTTGCAGGCGTTTTCTCACAGTCGTCCATTTGGGGTTTTTTCATAATTTCCAGTCTCGCGCCGTCCTCAAAGGACAGGAAATAAGATCGAAACCCTGTCTTTTCGTTGTGGTATCCATCACCCGATACTGCATCAAAGTATCTGGTAAAAAATTCTCTGGCTGCTTCTAAATCATTCACGTACATAGCGATATGTTCTATTTTCATGTGTTCCTCCTGTTATCTGTGTGATTTCTTATTTTCAAATTTCCCACTGGAAATTTTCAATTCCTGCTCCCAATTCAAAGTGATATTTTACAATCCCCAAATCTGTGTTTGAAAAGATGCCGTTTTCACAGGTGATTTTCACTTTACTTCCTGTTCCCCGAATGGAAAATGCCTGTTTATTCAAAGCCGTAGGCGCAAGCAAAGCGGCATCCACGCCGGCCCTGAACCAGTTTGGAGTTTCACCTTCATAAACCGCCGTATCTTCCGGCTTTTTAGATTTATGGGGCGTTCCCTGACCGGCTCCGTATCCTGCTGCAATCACGCCGATTACTTTATTTCTTCCGGCCGCGGCCTTTAACTTGTTTCTGTTAAAGGTTCCTCCCACCCACCAGGAATTCAGTCCCAGGGTCTGGGCATACAGCATCAAATCCGCTCCCGCGTATCCCAGTTTTTCATCCAGCTCCGGAGTGTCCGGCCCTGCCAGAACAATATAATTTCTCACGCCCTTTGCCAGCACTAATTTAATCACAGCAGGAAACGCAGAAGCGTCGTTGGTATTCAGCTTCATTGCAAGCTGAAATTTCCTGTTATTCTCTGCAATTCTTTCATTCAGCAGAGAAATGATTTTCCCCGGTATGGGCCGGTCTGTGTATTTACGGACTGTATGCCTTGCCGCCATTGCGTCTTTCATTGTCATCATGTCAGTTTCCTCCTAACTTACAGCCCTTGATTCTGGAATAGCCGCTTCATTTCTTCTGCTGATTCCTGCATCCCTCTCTGAAACCATACCTCAATCCAGCCATACAGGCTATACGCAGCAAATGCTTTCGCATAGACTTCGTTTTTCGGCAAATCCGGCTTTAATTCCATAATGTCCAAAATAGCATCTTTCAGCAAATAAATCAGGCGGCGTTCATTCAAAAGATGGTAAAAAGCTCTATGCTGTTCAAAATGCCCGAATATCATGCCGATGCCGGAACTAAGAGGGCGGCTGTTATTTTTCTCCCAGTCTTTTTTCCATACGTCAAACAACTGATTCACATACACTCTCAGAATATCTTCCTTACTGTTGAAATTCCGATAAAAAGAAGCCCGTCCAACGCCTGCATTTTCACATAATTCACTGATGGAAATATCCTCAATCCCTTTGTTTTCCAATAAAGCCAGAAGCGATTCTGTTAAATGCCCGATCACATAGGCGTTGCGCCCTTCGTTACTCATCGGTGATACATAGTTCGATGTTTGTCTCATTTTCCTGCCTCCCATTGACATCAAGAAAATCTGCTGATACAATCATATCGACAAATCATTTGTTTCACAAAAATAATAGCATAAGAACATACAAATTTCAATAACAAATGCAGAAAGGAGTCCATCACATGACACTCACACAAAAACGGCTGCTTATACTGCTTGCAGTCATGATTATCGCCTTTGTTTCAGGACGGCTGGCAGTCCGGGGATTTTTAAACTTCTTAGTCGGAGGAACAATGTTCGGAGGAAATTTCCTATGAAAGCCCCTGGCTTCCATAGCAAGGATGGCCATGCGGCCCGCCGAACGGCAGGCTGAGCATGATGGAGGTAATTATGAAAACCAAAAAAAAGAGAGACAGAAGAATGTTTTCCGTTATCTGTATATTGACGTTTCTTATTTCTTTTGGAATTGGAGTTATTTCAAAGATTGCAGTTAAACCGTCTTGGGCAAAAAAATATTCCGTTTCAATGACCGATAAAATAGGAAAGGTTTATAAAGATATTCCTTATGGAGACGGTAAAGCCAACAAGTTTGACTTGTATATTCCCGCAGATGCAGGCAAAGAAAACTGCGGCCTGGTGGTTTATCTCCATGCAGGCGGGTTTACACAGGGGGATAAAGCGGACGATGCAGACATGCTTGCATGGCTGTGCTCCAAAGGTTATCTTGCGGCAGGAATTAACTACACCCTGCGTACCGATGAAAACGGCAAAAGCGTGTATTCACAGTCATTGGAAATCAAAGAGGCTGTGCCAGAGGTAGTGAAAGAAGCAGAAAGGCTCGGATACCATATAAATAAAATGGCAGTATCAGGCGGTTCGGCAGGGGGTACGCTTGCCATGCTCTACGCCTACAGAGACGCAAAGGATTCTCCCGTACCGGTAAAAATGATGTTTGAAGCAGTGGGACCGTCCAGCTTTTACCGTTCTGACTGGGGTTCATATGGACTGGATCTGGATACCGATGAAAGCAGAAAATCGGCGGCAGCATTATTCAGCGTAATGCTTGGAAGTGAAATAGATGCGGAGCTCATTGACACAGAGAACTATGACGAACTGATAAAACCAATCTCCGCATTCATGTGGATTGACAAAAATTCTGTACCGAGTGTCATTGCTTACGGCGCGCAGGATCGTGTGTGCCCGTTTAAGACTGTTGCGCATCTCGTAAACGCCTTAAAGGAAAACGGCGTGGATTATCAGTATTTTGAGATGCCCCATTCAGGGCATGGCCTTCAAAATGACAATAAACTGTACGAGCAGTATATGAACGCAGTAGAGACATACCTGAATAAATATATGCCCGCGGAAAAGTAGCCTGGAGAGGGATATTCCAATAAAATGCTTTTGGAATATCCCTGCCTTACGTCCATAAAGCATCTGTTTTCTATATCGGCAGAACGCATACATTCTTTAATTGACAATTCTTTGGGAATATGCCATACTAATGCTATAAAACCCTCAATGCATATTTAAAACATGCTCTGAGGGCGTGGATTTTTCAAGAGCAATCTTTTTTCGCCACACAATTGTCCGCTGCAGTTGTGTGGTTATTTTTATGTTTTAATGGAGGAAAAATTTATGAACCAGACATTTATGAAAGAAAAAAAGATCCTGCCGCTGGTACTGTCCATGTCTCTCCCCATGGTGATTTCCATGGCGGTAAATTCTCTGTACAACATTGTGGACAGCTACTTTGTGGCAAAATTAAGCGAGGAGGCCATGACCGCACTGGCCCTTGTCTATCCCATACAGAACTTAATCAATGCTATTGCCATCGGTTTTGCCATCGGAATCAACGCATGCGCCGCTTTTTATCTGGGAGCCGGAAATCAGAAGCAGGCAGATAAAGCCGCCACCCAGGGAATGATTTTGAATTTTCTCCATGGCATCGCCCTTACCATATTGTCCATTGCCGGGATGCCTGCGTTTTTAAGGATGTTCTCTTCGGATAAAACTGTAATCCGGCTCGCCCTCACGTACGCCAACCGGGCTTTTTTGTTTGCTGTATTTATCACCCTTGGACTTTCTTTTGAGAAAATTTTCCAGTCTGTGGGCCGGATGCAGGTTTCCATGTTCTGCATGATGTGCGGTTTTCTTGCCAACATTGTATTAGACCCGCTGATGATTTTCGGACTGGGCCCTTTTCCTGCCATGGGCATTGCAGGGGCCGCCTATGCCACAGGAATCGGACAGTGTTTTTCCCTGGCTGTTTATCTGCTGTTCTATCTGTTTCGGCCGATTCCGGTAAAACTGAAAAAAGACGCAGTACATCCGGATAAAGAGGTAATTCTTAAGATGTACGCCATCGGCATTTCCGCCACCTTAAGCATGGCGCTGCCCTCCCTGCTGATTTCCGTGTTAAACGGAATCCTTTCCGCTTTTTCCGGAACCTATGTGCTGGTGCTTGGGGCCTATTACAAGCTGCAGACCTTTATCTACCTGACTGCCAACGGAATTATCCAGGGCATCCGGCCTTTGATGGGCTATAATTACGGCGCGGGAGAACAGGGGCGCGTAAAGGAAATCTACCGGACTTCCCTGAAATTAATTATGGGCGTAATGCTGATTGGAACCTTGCTCTCCTGGATACTCCCGGGCCAGTTAATCGGGCTGTTTACCTCTAATCCCGAAACCATTCAAATCGGCATAAGGGCTCTGCATATCATCAGCCTTGGATTTATTGTTTCCGCTGTTTCCGTTACCAGTTCCGGCGCGCTGGAAGGACTGGGAAAGGGAACTCCGGCGCTTGTGATTTCACTGCTTCGCTATGCTTTGGTAATTATACCTGCGGCCTTTTGCTTCAGCCGGTTTGCCGGGGCGGACGGCGTGTGGTATGCCTTTTGCTTTTCAGAATTTGTGACAGCGGGCTGCGCTCTTTTCATATACCGGCGGGCTGTGGATTTTTCATAAGTTCCATATTTTCATATACCGGCGGGCTGCTATTAATTAGGACTTTTCAAAGAGGGCTGGAGCGCCAATTTCCAAAAGGAATGAAACGATTGCTATTCCCCTTTTACTACTATCTTCAATCCCTGCATACTGATATTCATTTCCATTGCATCATTGATATCAGCCAATGCATACTTATGGGTTAAAAGTTCCTCCACAGGAAGGCCGTCCTTTTGCGCTTCTTTCAGGAATTCACATGCCTGAATCCAGTCCTTCGCCTGATAAGTCCACGAACCTGTGACTTTTATTTCCTTATTGCAAATATCCTGATGGGGATTATACGTTGTATCACCGTTGTCTACAAAGAAACCAAGTTCACACATAGCTCCGCCCCGCCGCACATATTTCCAGATAACGCTGGCAGCTTTTGGAGAACCTGTACATTGGAATGCCATTTCCGCGCCTGAACCGGTAATTTCATCAACTCTCTTTTTTGCGTCTTCTTTCATGAAATTAACGGTATATTCCGCCGCCTGCATTTATTTTAATATACTCACCAAACCATCCATTAAAGTTTTTGTAAGCTTCTTCCCCCGGAATAAGTCCGAAAATTTCTCCTCCCTCGCACAAATGAATATGCTCCGGATCGTATTTGCAGGCATCACAAACTCCGCACGGTTTCAGGCCGGTTACAACTTTGTCTCCTATTGCCAGCGGTTTTCCATAATAATCTTTTGTAACATTTTTACCAATTTTGACAATTGTTCCTGTTCCCTCATGTCCCAGTTCTATGGGAATATATCCGAAAGGATCTCCTTTGTATTCATGTACGTCCGTACCGCAGATTCCCGTCTGTTCCACTTTTACAAGAACTTCATCATCATTAATTTCCGGAACCGGAAGTTCCATGATTTCAATTTTTTTTGGGCCTGTCAAAACTGTGACTCTGGCTGTTTTTGGAATTTCATACTGTGCCATTTTTCTTTTCCTCCTTTTACAATTCTGCTTCCATTTGCCTGAAATATTTAATAGATTCTTTTACGCCTTCCAGCTTGTTCGCTGCTTCCACGCTTCCTTCCAACGTAATATACCCCTGATAATCATCACGTTTTAAAACCTGCAGATGTTTTCTGAAATCAATCAGTCCTTTTCCAAAAGGAACAGAATCTACTTTCTTTCCATTTCTGCAAACTTTTGCGTTTTCCGTGTCTACATAGCCGAACTCTTTAAAATGCACCGCTGCCACTTTATCCTTAAACATTTCGTATGTATCAACCGGATCTTCCAGTCCCACCAGGGGATTTCCAGTGTCATGGGTATATTTCAGCCCTTCCACTTCCTCAAAAATACGCTTCATTTCGCCGCAGGTACAATAAGACACCCCTATGGATTCCAATGTCTCTGTATTGATCGTCACGCCTTTGGATTTCCCATAAGCAACGCACTCCTTCAATCCTCTGGTAAAATAACGGAAGGATTGTTCCATGGTAATTCCTTCGTCCAGTGTATAAACAGAAGGCATTACCAGCATATTATGGCAGCCCGCTTCACACGCCTGATCAATTGCCGCTTTGGCTCTGGAAAGCATAACAGTGAATTTCTCTTCCGTAGAAGCATTGGCAAAGGGCATAATCAGATTAACGGCAGATAAAACAATTCCATACCGTTCCAAAATTTTCTTTGCCTCTGCCCCTGGAATCTCGAAATGGAAACTCATCAGATCCAGTCCGTCGTATCCGCAGTCTTTTGCAAGTTTTACAAGATCTTCAAATGTCATTGTGCCGTTTTTCATTGGAACTCCGTGAGCATTTAAGTACTCAAACACTTCATCAATGGTTGGATCTTTTCCTTCGTAACCCATATCATTCAGGATAGCCATATGAATAAAATTGGGTTTTTCTAATTTTAATTCTGTGTCAACCATCAGTGACATCAAACTGTACTTCATAAATCATCCTCCCGCTACCTGTTCAGTTCTTCCAGAATCTTTTTCTCAAGGGCAATATGCTTTCTCACATAATCGAAGGAACTGCGTCCCGGTTTTACCTGACCTTCAAACTCGGATACAATATAACCGTCGTAATTTTCTTCATCCAATACTTTCAGAATTTTATCATATGGGATGGTTGCTTCTGTACCATCGTCAAGAATGTCAATAAATTTACCATGCATATGGGGAGAATATTTCATAATCTTCCTCAATCCGTCAAAATCAGGATTCTTTGAAAACTGCATAAACCCATACATTGACTCAAAAAGATTCATTTCCATTGGAGCTGCGTTTTTCTCTGCCAAAATCTTTCTTCCTTCTTCACGGGAAACTCCATCGTAACGGAGCTGAATGGCAGTTTCTACGATATCTCTGTTTGCGCCGCCCTCAATGGCACGATCCATATCCGCTTTATTCGGTCTGTCCGCAAACATTCCGAAATCTGGAACAAACCCTAAATAACTGGAGCCGGTTTCTTCAAAAGCATTATAGTAATCCGTCATAATTTTGCTTGTGGGTGTTTCCGGATTATGAATCTCTATTGTAAATTTTACACCGTAGTATTCTGCATATTTGGCTGCCCGCTGCATTACCCTGGGTGAAATCAAAAACTGTGATTTTAAAACAGGGCATTCCAGTTTATTGGCATTCTGCAGATCCCGTATGACAATGGACAGCATTTCATCTTCTGTCAGATTTCTATCATATCTTTTTCCCCGATCCATATTTCCGCTGACTGCAACCAGTTTTACCCCGTAATCCTTCGCATATCTGCGGATTTCTCCTGCATAGGCATCACTGACGTACGGATATTCCGGAAACATGGAGGTTGCAACAATTTCCATTCCGTCGCATCCCAAATCTGCAATATGGCGCACCATATCCTCTAAAGTCGCTTTATCATCCACCCACTCTGCCACATAGGAATGGGTCGTTACTCCTAATTTAATATTGCTCATATTCATACCATCCTTTCCTGTTCCATCTGTATCTCTTACACTCCCTAAGCAATTGTATCCTGCAAAACCAACACCTTTTCATCGCAGCTGTCCACCGGTGTATATTTATCTTCTGCCCCTGGCTGCGGAAGATATGGATTCCTGATCATAAGCGTGAGTTTTACGTTATGTTCTCCGGCTGTGAGGCCGCCCTCTTTTCTGATTTTGATGGTTGCCGGTTTTTTGATGTTCCAGAATTCATAATATGCTTCTTTTAATTCACAAGGCATGAATTCTTTCCCGTTTACACAAAACCGAATATCCATATCCTCTACTTTCTCATGATCTACTTCAACTGCAAATTCATCAATAACTGAAAGATAATGCCCACGGTAATAGGCCAGTCTGACATCAAACTGATATCCTGCCTTTTTTCCATTCTCAAAATAATTTTTGAGAGTTCCGTCTCTTAATGTCTCCGTTAATTTCACCCGCATTACAAATCCCATGATGGTTCCTCCTCGTATAATAAGTTTATAGCCAAGAAAAACAGGCTATAGGCTTATTCTTTTTTGATATAGATGAGGGATAATTCTTGGGGAACTCCTCCCACATCCCGTTCCATCCATACAGTTTTTAGTTTCATGTCTCATTCATATAGATGGAGGATAATTCTTAAATATCATATCCGAGGAATCCCCCTCCAAAAACGCTGGTTCTATCCTTTCCCATCTATCATTAACAGTTACTTTATGTCTGGCATCCCAAATGCTATAATGATCCATAAGGATCTATGCTGTGGTTACTGCCCCGTTCCTCCTGCGACGCCTTTCGGTGATTGCCCTGGAAGCCTGCAGCCCGGACGGCACACCAAGACTTATCACACAAATGCTGCATCCCCGGCACCAGCCGCCAGCAGGGTATTTCTGCCGGGTGAATGCTGATAACGCGAGGGTTAGGCCGGTGTGCTGGTTTGGGATAAGCCATGACTGCTTCCTTCATCCATAAATGAAAGGTGGTGATATCCAATGAAGAAAATCGATTACCTGTCAACGCTTTTTGTCGGCATTGATATCGGTTCCCGTACGAACGTTGTCTCTGCCATTGACTTCAACCAGGATTACTTTATCAAGATGAAAGCCGTCCCCAATGCACAAGGCGGCGCAGAGCTGATGGAGTCCATGATCGCGGACGTGCTTGAAAAGAACCGCCAGTTCAAATACCTCATAATCGCTATGGAATCCACCGGGTTTTATGGCGTACATATCGCCAACTACCTCTCGGCATGTGAAAGGCTGGCTGTTTTTTCCACACATGTCTACTGCCTCAACCCCAAGGAGGTAAAGGGATATAAGAAATCCTTTAACTCCCTGGACAAGAATGACGGCATAGACTCTTTTGTCATCGCTGACTTTGCCCGCGTAGGGCGCATCAGCGTTAAGCCGTGGCGCGGCCCGCAGTACCTTGCACTGCAGCGGCTTACCAGGCACCGCATGCATATTACGGAATGCATTGCAAGGGAAAAAACTTATATGCTGAACAACATTTTCCTTAAGTTCAGCGAGTTCGCCATGCTCGGAAAGGATGAGCATCCTTTTTCCAGCAAATATGGCGCGACCGCACAGGCCATCCTCACAGAATATAAAACAAACGAGGAGCTGGTAAACGCTTCCATGGAGGACCTTGCCGCTTTTATCAGCAGCAAAAGCCGCGGCCGCATCACTGACCCGGAAGAAACAGCAAAGCTGCTAAAGGCAGCCGCTAAAAACTCCTACCGGCTGGACAAGTGCCTGTATGACCCGCTGACCACCTCCATCTCCTGTTCCTTCAACTGTATCTCTTCTTTTGAAAAGGAACTGAAAGCCATTGACGCCGCCATCCTAAGGACTGTCTGCGGGCTGAACGAGACGGATTATACCGTCCTGAATTCCATCCCCGGGATTGGGAAAGTCTATTCCGCCGGTATACTGGCCGAAATCGGAAACATCCAGTGTTTCCCAAATGACGATGCCCTTGCAAAATACTGCGGCATTGTCTGGAGACAGAACCAGTCAGGGACATTTGAAGCAGATGAGACACCGATGAGCAAGGCCGGCAACTGCTACCTGCGCTATTACATCATAGAAGCAACTGGAAGTGTCATTAACCACTGTCCGGAATACAGGGCTTTCTATGAAAAGAAATTTGCTGAAGTGACAACACATCAGCACAAAAGGGCACTCGCGTTGACATCCCGTAAATTTTTACGTATGCTTTTTGGTCTGCTGGACAAAAGCCAACTATACTCTGCGGAAAAGAGCAGGTAATCCATAACATTTAGAACATACGTTCTTTTTCCTAAAGGACGTGTGATGGGTAAAGTGCGCCCTTTTTTATGAAATTTCTCCAAAATATTTTTCATTTTTCTCTTGACATATTACCAAATTGCTTCTTTCTTGTGATTCATAAATCTTGTTCTTATCTACTATAATGGAGGTTCCGCGCTTCTTCAATGTCATCTTTGTTATGGAATGCCGACAAGTTTGCTGTTTTTAAAAATATTTTGAACATGTGAAAACACTATATATTGAAGCAAAGCTGCTGACAGGAAAAAGGAGCCGCCGGGAAATGGAAATCTTATACAATATATCCTGTGATTCCTTGGGTATCACAACCATATATTGTCTTTAAATTTCATTTTCCGACGGCCCCTTCTTTTTATTGACGCAAAGCTATAAGAATACTGTGATATTTAACTATCGGAGCAATACCTACAGCAGCTCCCGCAAAATCTGATTCACCATCCCCGGATTTGCCTTTCCTTTCATAGCCTTCATGGTCTGGCCCACCAGAAATCCGATGGCTTTCTCTTTTCCGTTTTGGTAATCCGCCACGGACCGGGGATTGTCTTTTATCACCTGCAGAATAATATTTCTCAGTTCTCCGGCGTCATTGACGGTTTTTAAGCCCTGTTCCTCCACATAGGAAACCGGGTCGACGTCTTTTGCAAAAATTTGTTCAAATACTTCTTTTGCCACCGTTCCATTAATGCTGCCTTCTTCCGTAAGCTCAATGAGCTTTGCCAGGTTTTCAGGAGAAAAGGAAATGTCCTCCGGCTCCATCTCCTGCTCTTTTAACAGGCGCATGGTTTCTCCCATCAGCCAGTTGCTTACTTTTTTCGGCTTTTTGCACAGTTCTGTAACGGCCTCAAAAAAATCGGCCAGGTATTTGGAGCCTGTGAGAATCTGCGCGTCATAGTCCGGCAGGCCGTATTCCTTTTTGTACCGCTGCATTTTTTCCGGCTGAAATTCCGGCTGACGGGATTTGACTGCTTCAATCCATTCCTCGCTGATTTCCAGAGGAACTAAATCCGGCTCCGGAAAATACCGGTAGTCCTGGGCGTCCTCTTTGCTGCGCATTGCATAGGAATACTCTTTCACATCGTCCCATCTTCTGGTTTCCTGGATTACTTTTCTGCCTTCCTCAAGCAGATCAATCTGGCGGTTTTTCTCATTTTCAATGGCTCTGGCAATGGCTTTAAAAGAATTCAGATTCTTCATTTCCGTACGGGTTCCAAATGCTTCTTCCCCCGCCCTGCGAACGGATAAATTCACGTCCGCCCGCATGGAGCCTTCATTTAATTTACAGTCGGAAGCGCCGAGATACTGAATCATCATCCGCAGTTTTTCCAGATAGGCAATCACCTCTTCGGCCGACCGCATATCCGGCTCTGAAACAATCTCAATCAGGGGAACGCCGGAACGGTTGTAGTCCACAAGCGAACAGTCTCCCCATTCGTCGTGAATTAATTTGCCCGCGTCCTCCTCCATATGAATCTCATGGATTCCCACCGTTTTCTTCCCGGCGGGAGTTTCAATCTCCACGCTTCCGTCTCTGCAGACCGGCAGATACAACTGGGAAATCTGGTAGTTCTGAGGATTATCCGGATAAAAATAATTCTTCCGGTCAAATCTGCAATATCTGGTAATGGAACAATTGGCTGCAAGCCCCACCGCCATGGCGTATTCCACCACCTGCCGGTTTAACACCGGCAGAGAGCCCGGCATTCCGGTGCACACCGGACAGGTATGGGTATTGGGGGCTCCTCCAAAAGCAGTGGAGCAGCCGCAGAAAATTTTGGTTTTTGTGGCAAGCTCCACATGAACTTCCAGACCAATCACGGTTTCATATTCTCTGCTCATGCGCTCACCTCCTGTATGCTGCAGTTTTTCCATTCCCTGGTCTGCTCATAGGCATAGGCTGCCGTAAGAATCTTCTTTTCCTGAAAGCAGTCTCCAATCAGCTGCAGGCCGATGGGCAGGCCTTTTTCATCCAGTCCGCAGGGCAGTGTCATGGCTGGCAGTCCCGCCAGATTTACAGAAACGGTATAAATATCTCCCAGATACATTTTCAGCGGATCACTTAAGCTTTTCCCGATTTCCGGCGCGGTGGCGGGGGCAACGGGGCCGAGAATCACGTCATATGTTTCAAAGGCGCGGTCAAAAGCCTGTTTGATCAATGCTTTCGTGCGCAATGCTTTCAAATAGTAGGCGTCGTAATAGCCGGAGCTCAGTACAAAGGAGCCCAGCATAATTCTCCGCTTCACCTCCGGGCCGAAGCCTTCGGAGCGTGATTTTTTATACATCTGGTGGAGCCCTTCAAATTCTCTGCTGCGGTAACCGTATTTTACGCCGTCAAACCTTGCCAGATTGGAACTGGCCTCGGCGCAGGCAATCACATAGTAAGCCGGAACCACGTATTCCACCAGGCTCAAATCAAATTCTTCCACAAAAGCGCCCTTTTCTTCCAATGCTTTCGCCGCCGCCAGAACGGCCGCCTTTATGTCAGGCTCCAGTCCCTCGCCCAGATAATCCCTGGGAATTCCGATTTTCATGCCTTTTACATCATCTTTTAATGCTGCGGTAAAATCTCTGTCTTTCCGGTTCAGGGAAGTGGAGTCTTTTTTGTCATAGGAAGCAATGGCTTCCAGAATCGCCGCACAGTCCGCCACATCCTTCGCCACCGGACCGATTTGATCCAGAGAAGAACCGTAAGCGATAAGACCATACCGGGAAACTGTTCCGTAGGTGGGTTTTAGTCCCGTCACGCCGCAGAAGGATGCAGGCTGACGGATAGAACCGCCGGTGTCGGAGCCCAAGGCATAAAAACACTCCCCTGCCGCCACGGCCGCGCAGCTTCCGCCGGAGGAACCGCCGGGCACATAATCTGTATTCCACGGATTTCTTGTGATCCCAAAGGCAGACGTCTCAGTGGTGCTTCCCATGGCAAATTCATCCATGTTGGTTTTCCCCAGTATTACCGCGCCTGCTTTTTTCAGATTTAAAACTGCCTCCGCCGTGTAAGGCGGAACGAAATTTTCCAGAATTCTGGAACTGCAGGTGGCCGGCAGCCCTTCTACGCACAGATTATCCTTGACGGCGGCAGGAACTCCGGCCAGAGGGCCTCTTAATTCTCCGCTGTCAATTTCTTTCTGTATCCGGGCGGCCTGTTTCATAGCCCCTTCTTCGTCCAGCGTTACAAAGCTGTTGATCTCCCCTTCTACGCTTCCGATTTGTTCCAATGCCGCCTGTACTGCTTCAGTAACGCTGATTTCTTTTTGTTTTATTTTCTCCGCAAGTTTTCGTGCGGTGAATGTCCTGATTTCTTTCATTGGCTTTTCCTTTCGTCACTCCACCGTCTTTGGAACCAGATAACTTCCGTCTTTTGTTTCCGGCGCATTTTTCAGCAGGTTCTCCCGATCATCCCCGTTGCTGACCACATCCTCCCGGAATACATTATTCACCGGAAAAATATGGGACATGGGGTCAATTCCCGCCGTATCCAGTTCATTCAGCTTGTCAATGTAATCCAGCATTTCTTTCATATCCTTTTTGGCCTGTTCCCGTTCCTCACCAGACAGCTCCAGTTTTGCCAGAATGCCCACGTATTCAATCGTTTCATCGGAAATAATGTTTTTGTCCTGCTTTTTTTCCACTTCTTGCAATGTCTGCTCCTCCTGCTCTCTGATATACATCCTGAAATAACTCAGTTTCTCACTTTTATATGCGCTTCCCGAAGCTGCTCCTCTGTCACTTCGCCGGGCGCTCCGCACATCAAATCCTGGGCGTTTCCGTTCATGGGGTATGCAATCACTTCCCGGATGTTGTCCTCTCCCCGCAGCAGCATAATCATGCGGTCAATTCCCGGCGCCATGCCTGCGTGGGGCGGCGCGCCGAACTGGAATGCCTGATAAAGCGCGCCGAACTTGCTCTTTAAAGCCTCTTTTCCGTAGCCCGCAATCTCAAATGCTTTTACCATAATCTGCAGATCATGGTTTCTTACCGCGCCGGAAGAAAGCTCCACTCCATTGCAGACAATATCATACTGATAAGCCAGAATTTCCAGAGGATCTAAGGTTTCCAGAGCTTCCAGCCCGCCCTGGGGCATGGAAAAGGGGTTGTGGGTGAATCCAATCTGCCTGGTCTTTTCATCCCGCTCAAACATGGGAAAATCGTTGACATAACAGAAGCGGAACGCATCTTTTTCCAGTAAATCCAGTTTTTCACCCAGTTCTGTGCGGATCATTCCTGCAAAATAAGCCGCCCGTTCTTCCCGGTCTGCCACAAAGAAAATGGTGTCTCCTGTTTCCAGTCCGGCAAGGCTTCGGAATTCCTCTTTTAATTCCTCCGGGATAAATTTGTCAATGGGGCCTTTGTAGCTGCCGTCCTCTTGCACTTCCAGATATCCCAGTCCGCCCATGCCGATTTCCGTGGCAAATTTCAGTAATTTCCCATGAAAGCTTTTGGACATTTCCGCATGAACCCGGATGGCCCGAACGGTTTTTCCAATAAAGGGCTGAAACGTGCATTTCTGGAAAAACTCTGTCAAATCCAGAATCCGCAGAGGGTTCCGCAAATCCGGTTTATCAGTGCCGAATTCCAGCATTGCCTGCCTGTAGCTGTACACCGGATAGGGAGCTTTGGTCACTGCGCTTCCCTCAGGGGCAAATGTTTCAAATGCGGCTGTAAGCACCTCTTCCCCTACCCGGAACACATCCTCCTGATCTGCAAAACTCATTTCAAAATCAAGCTGATAAAATTCTCCCGGCGACCGGTCCGCCCTGGCGTCCTCATCCCTGAAACAAGGCGCTATCTGGAAATATCTGTCAAAGCCCGATACCATCAAAAGCTGTTTGTACTGTTGGGGCGCCTGAGGCAGCGCATAAAACTTTCCTTTGTATTTTCTGGAAGGAACAATGTAATCCCTGGCACCTTCCGGGGATGAAGCGCTTAAAATAGGCGTCTGAATTTCCAGAAATCCCAGCTCTGTCATCTTCTCCCGCAAAAAGGAAATTACCTGGGAACGGAACACAATGTTGTCTCTTACTTTCCGGTTCCGCAGATCCAGATAGCGGTATTTCAGCCGCACATCTTCCCTGACCTCCTTACTGGCCATAATCTCAAAGGGAAGGGGAGCGTATACCTGGCCCAAAACCTGGATTTCTTTTGCCTCCAGTTCAATGGTGCCGGTGGGAATTTTGGGGTTATAGGTATCCTCGTCCCGCTTTTCAACGAATCCCTGAATGGATACGGCCTGTTCCCTGCGGATTCCTTCCAGAAGCTCTCCATTTCGGATTACAACCTGCATCACCGCATACATATCCCGCAAATCAATGAAAGACACTCCGCCGTGATCCCTGATATTTTCCACCCACCCGGCTACCCGCAATGTTTTTCCAATATCCTGCTCACTTACCTGATCCAACGTGACTTCTCTGTAACTAATACTCATAATTCCCACTCCTTCGCTGCTGATATTTGATACTCAAAATATAAAAAGCCAAAAGGCCTTTCTTCATTACCGGGATACAAAAAGCCCCGGAATACTAACGTATTCCGGGGCGAATCTCTCTTTTGATCCACGGTGCCACCCGCATTGAGAACGGATTTACTGCAGATACAGAATTCTGCTCGTTCCCATCTCTTAAGAACTGGAACAGCTGCTCTGTTCTTCAGTTCCCATGCTTAACGCGCATAAACGTACTGACCTACTTGCATGTTCAGCCAGTCTGCTCCAGAGTGTTCCCTTTGTTTTCTCTTCCAAACGGCGCTCTCAGTCGGTGACGCCGTATTCCTGTCAGCCTCTGAAAACAAGAGTCTCCTTCATTGCTTTACTTTGTTAACGTTCTTAGTCATGGGTTATATTAGCACATATTATTCCATTTGGCAAGAAAAATTTTAATTTTTACAGCTGGAACTTGCTTGCCTGATCATTCTGCCTGCGGCTCAATTCCACCAGTCCCTGGGTATCCTCGGTACATTCGTCGATGGTCTGGGACAAAAGCATCATACTTGCACTGGTTTCCTGCGTGGACGCCGCATTTTGTTCCACTACGCTGGCCAGGCTGTTGGCAGAATCTGTAACAATCTTCTTCAGGGAATTCAAAATCTCTGTCTGGCCGCCGATTTCCTTTGTCACTTCCTCCACCATGGCAACTTCCCGTTTTAGGCTCTCGAATGCCGCCCTTGTCTCTTTCAGACATTTCTGCTGCTTCTGCACATTGTTCGTTACTTCCTGCATCTTGCTGACAGAAATCTCCACATTTTCCACAAGTTCTTTTACAATGCCTTCAATCTCCTGGGCATTGCCGGAAGATTCTTCTGAAAGATTCCTGATTTCCTCTGCCACAACTGCAAATCCTCTGCCGGCTTCTCCTGCTCTGGCCGCTTCAATGCTGGCATTCAAAGAAAGCAGGTTGGTCTGAGCCGCCAGACCCTTGATAATCTCAATGGTCTTATTGATATCAGCCGCAGAATCGTTGTTCCGGTTGGTCTGTTCTGATACCACATCAATGGCTTCTATCGTCATTTTGGTAATGCGGTTCAGTTCCTGAATGCTCTCAGAGGCCCCGGCAGAATGCTCTGCCATGGCGGATACTGCCTCTTCCAGCTTCTGTACGCCGCTTTTTTCAACTTCAATGACGCCGCCCAGCTCTGTGATCTTTTCATTCATTGTCTCTGTTTCATTGGCACTGTTGGTAGCTCCCTGAGCCAGATCGTCAATAGCCTGGTTGGTATTTTGAATGCTCTCTGATATGTATCCGAATTTCTCGCTGAATTTCTCGCTGCTCTGGTTCAGTGTTTCCCCTGTCTGGAGTACGCTGCCAATCATATTTGCCAGGGATTGGCGGACATTTTCCAGAGAACGGGCCATCTCACCGATTTCATCTCCCCGTTTCTGCAAGGCGGGACTGATGGTAAAGCTCAGGTCTCCGGTAGCCACCTGGCGGAGATGCCCTTCCACAAGCGTAATCCCTTTGGTAATCCGCGTCCCGCTCAGGGCAGAAATTATCAAAGCCAACAGAAGCATCACCACTGCGGCAATTCCGTAAAGCGTCAGCATATCAGCAAATTCTTTCTGAATCGCATCTTTTCTGCTGTCAATCTTTTCATTCATTTCATCCACATAGTTCCCGGTGGCAATTGCCCAGCCCCAGGGCTCAAACATTTCTGTATAAGCAATCTTAGGCGCAACTGTCACTCCGTCTGATTTGGTAAAATAAAACTCATTATAACCGCCCCCGGCTTTCGCGGTGGATACTACACTCTGGGTTACTTTTATGCCGTTCTGGTCGGTTAAATCATACCGATCTGTACCTTCCTGCTCGGTAAGAACCGGATGCATCACCAATACGTGATCCTCTCCGTCAATCCAGATATATCCTGAATCATCGTCCCTGTAACGCATATGGCGAACAGCCTCAGCGGCTCTTTGCTTCGCTTCTTCTTCTGTAAATTCCCCGTTCTGGCATCTGTCATAATAGCTCTGCACCAGAGACATGGCCCCCTGTACCTGAGACTTAATCTCCATGGAATAACCGTCATTCATGGTTTCCTCATACAATTCCGCCGATTCCTCCATGGACTGTTTCAAATAATGGACCCCCAAAACTGCCAGGCCGATCGTCGGGATGGAAACCATAATACAGATGATGGAAACCAACATCACTGTTAAACTGCGGTATCCCTTTGTTTTTTTTGCTTTTTCAGCTGATTTTTCTTTCATGTAACCCCACCTTCCACTTTTCACCTTTCCTATGTAATACTTCCATTATACACAATTTTCAGCCGAAGTCAATGAAACAGCGTCTTTGAATTCGCACTGCCGTTTTTCAATGCCCAGGCAAGATTTTGGGATAACCCTTCGGCCGTATGAGAAAAAAATATGCCGTTTTGATTTATTTTGTCCTGGCACATGGCCAGATTTCGGGAATTTTCGCAAAAGGCCTCTTCATTTTTTCCCAGTCTGCCTGTGTCCAAACCTGTATTGGCAAATACCTGACGGACAGTTCCATAAGTATTTTTCTCATTGGGAGAGCCAAAATTATAGACGCCTCCCGGAAGTTCAAATGTTTTCTCCAGATTCTGCACCACTTCATGGACATCTGTAATGCCCCGCCTGTCATAAATGGGAAACTTTATCATTTCTGCGCCTGCGATCTGAGGCAGAAGCGTTCGGAAGAAATCGCCGTGTTCATCTTTTCGTTTTGTTTTTGCATCATACATCCAGGACAGCCGCAGCAGCACGCAGTCCGGATTGAGATTCAGGCATTCCTGTTCTGCCTTTAATTTTTCCTGTCCATATAAATTGCCGGGACAAAGCTTTTCATCTTCCCGGTGGGTGGGACAATGCTCCGGATTCCGGTGGGATTTCAAACCGGAAAAATACACCTGATCAGAACTGCAGAGAATGCATTTTGCATTGACAGCCCCGGCGGCTTTGGCAAGATTAATACTGCCTGTCACATTGATGTTCCAGGACTGTTTGGGCGCTTTTTCACACATGCCCACATCAGACATGGCTGCGCAGTGAATTACAACATCCGGCCGGTATTTTTTTAATACCAAAGCTGTATTATCTTTGTCTGTAATGTCCAGTTCCCTGTGAGCCGGCGCAATAATTTCACAGGTTTTGGCATAAAAATCAGCGATTCTATTTCCCAGAAAACCGGATGCTCCGGTAATCAGCAGTTTTTTCATTTTTGACCTCCTGTTTGGATAGTTGGCGCCTTTTTATTTCGTTTGGTTCGCCGTGACAGATCTATTTCCCTGCACTGGTAAGAAATTGGGCCAAAACTTTTGTGAAACTGCTCTTTTCGATTATCTACAAATCCCGGCCTGACTATAAGGTTTGAAGTATTCTGATAATATACATCCAAAATCTTTTGTATCATCAGTTGAAATCCAAATGAACGTTTCTCCGCATCATATTCAAAAAACAAATATTTGGCTTCTTTCTTTCCCCCAAAGTAATCCTTATATAACCCCCATTCTGTAAGAGAACCCACAAAATCCAGCATTTCATCATAACAGAGTTTTTCTCTTTTTTGGTAGACCATGGACAGCTTCTCGTACGTTTTTTTCCCTTTTTCCTCTTTTGTCAAAGGTATCTGATTCTGTTCTCCATATTTATCTTTTATGGAAATTAAAGCGGTAAAAGGACTTTTTGCCATTTTGCCATTTCCTAACTTGTGAGGACACAGCCTCGCTGCATGCAGAATACTTTCGGCCTCCGGTTCTATATATTCCGGACGCAGGTATTTTTTCACGGAAAAAATCGCCGCAACCCCTTCCGGCAATGCAATGATACTTTCTCCAAAACGCTGATACACAGGATAATGAGCAGTATCATATACAATAATGTCCAACTGCCCGGATATTTGATGTTCATCCTTTTTTCTGGATCTATTATTTTTCCCGCATAAAACTGCGGGCCGCAGGATAAAACCTGTCAACACTTCCAAATCTTTCGGCAGATAACGTCTCAGATATTCCCGAACCAAATGTTCCACATACCTGCCGTCCTCTCCCCTGTGGGCCGCCCCACAGTCTTTCTCAGATGGAAGCAGCGTTTGAAATTGCTCGTAAGTTTCCAATAAAGCATCCATTTCCCTGGACCAGTATTTTTTGATTCTTTCATCCGCCATCTTTACATTCCTTCCATCACTTTAGAAAGATTTTCTAATATTATTTCCAACTTATGTATTTTTCTTTGCATCCGTTTATCATACCCTGTATTTCCATGCTCTGTCCTTGCAATCTGAATAAAAAAAGAACGGTAACCAGCCACATAATGTATGAGTCTGTTCCCATCCGCAAAATATATCGGATCTCCATTTGATTTCTTCATTTTCTTTTGATTCAGGTTCTGAAGAATCATCTGCAAATTTGCTTTTATTTTCTCACTTCTGACTCTTTCATCGCATTCAATGATTTCACGGAACTGATAAAGCACCTCATTGATATTCCGGAGCTTTTTTCTGGATAAATGCACATCTTTTCGTATCACATAGCCTGTCAATGAAATCTGCCCGTTCTGATAGATTGTTTTATTCTCATTACAGGAAAATCCGTAATCTTCCAGAATATGGCAAATCATCCGTTTAAAATTTTTATTTCTTTTAAAGTCAAAACCCTGAGAAGAAAACAGCAGATCATCCGCATATCTGGTATAAAATATTTCCCGTTTCTGTTCCTTTTGGTAAGCCCTGCAATATTTACGGATGCGCTGATCCAATCTCCGAAAAACTAAATTCGATATGGAAGGAGACGTTAAAAAACCCTGCGGCACTCTTCCCTGCCAGGTGCAGAGCTCTATTATATCCTCCCGAATTCGGGAACCTTTCGCACCGGATTCAAGTTCTTCCAAATCCGGACTCATCTCTTCCTCATCCCGTACAAAATTTTTCAGGTTTTCATCCAACAATCCCTCCGCAATGGAATCAAAAAAATTATGAATGTCCATTCGCAAAAAATATTCGTGCCCTATATGTTCTTCCAAAAAATCCATATAGGAATTACCTTTTACAAATCCTTTTGCACTGGGACATACCGGCAGTTTGTCCAAAAAATTCTTCTGAAGGTTCTTTTGTAATTTCTTCATTATACTGTCTTTCTCCACTGAAACAATGTTTCGAAACCCAGACTGTTTCGGCAATTTCATTTCTGAGCAGACAAATATTTTTTCTCTCTTCGCCTTCTCCACTTCTTCCTGGGTGGATTCCAGTATTTTATCCAAAAAATATTCATAAGAATATAGTACCATAATCTCCCCTTATTTCAACATTTACATCCTTTGTTTTTCCAAAATCTATAATAAAAACAGGCAGGCACTCTCTCCAAAATTCGTTAGAAGTAATGCGCGTTCGGCTCTGCCGAATCCGAATACGATGAACCATATATGCTCTCATCAAACACTTTCAAAACACCCTGGCTCTCTGGTATGTAACTCCCTCAGGGCTCTGCCTTTTACCGGGAAAGGTCAGATTGCTGCCTGCCTGTTTTTATACGTTTTAATATTTTTACACCCGTAAACCAAATGATTTGTCAACAATATTTTATTATTTCAAAAACAGATCCATTGAGAAATATGTTCTTGGCATCGCCAAAAGCTCAATACGCCTGTAATTTTAAAACCATATTTAAAAATTGCGACAGTTCTTCAAAATCAAAACTGAACCGTATCCGCAACTCTTTCCAATGTTTTGTATCGCTGCACCATTTTTCAAAACTTCTTCTATTCAGTTCTGACAAAGGGATTCCTGTCCTTCCGGAAAAATAATAATTCAGCCATTCACTCACCCAATTTGTCTTGCGGATTCCATTATTTTCTAAAGCAGCCTTCAATTCCGGATAAATATCCGTATTTTTCTTCATGATCTGTTTTGTTTTTAAGAGAAAGTCGCTTTTTCCGTGAAACAGAAGCCGCAAAAAATTCACCTTGTCATTAACATTATACAACAACTGAAATGCATTTTCCACAGATTTCCACTTACCTGTCTGCTCTAAATACTGAATAATCTGCTGATAATTGTTCACATTGATTAGCACACCCTCAATCGTAGTCTCTACCGGAAAAATACTATAATTTGCATAATATTCTTTAATCTCTTTCAGCAGTTCCTGATAATTCCTGTCATTCGAAGCGTAAAAAGGCCGGCGGCTGGCAAAACAGCATTTTTTGCACATAGCATCGATCCGTTTCCTTCTTTTCACTGTTTCGATTCTTTTTTCACCATAATAGTAACTCTCTTTGTCTGCAAATTGATAATCCTTTTTCCAGTCCATCCTTTTTCGCGTCGCATCCCATTCCAATATCTTGTCCATATCAAGCAACGATGCCATAGGAACATTATAATGCCTGGTTGTTGTATCCACAATTCGGTATATCACTTTATCGCTCATGCCTTTAATAATTTCCGCCTGTTTCAATACCGGAAATAATTGTCTCAAATAAGGGTTCTGCAGCAATTCCAGTTCTGTTTCCCCTTCCACTAAAATCAGAATCCTGGCAAAAAATGCATTGGCATGATGCTCTGTGAGAAAATATCTTTCTCTTTTTTCCTCTTTTGCAAACATGCTGAGCAGACACAGCCTGGAATAATCCCCCCGCTTATACACCTGATAAATGGAAGAGTTATCTTGTTCTTTTACCAAAACATTTTTTACAAGTCTTGGAGAATGGGTTGCAGCCAAAACTACAATATCGTCTGCACACTCAAACAGCACGTCTGCCAATTCGTCTATCATATGAAAATGCAGGGAAATCTCCGGTTCATCCATCAATAGCACCGGCTCTTTCATTTTGGCTCTTCTCATAGCGCTCAGTACATACAGTAACAGGCTGATATAATTAAAACTATTGGTTCCATTGGAAAAACCGTCCAATTTATGGCCTGTATAAGAAAACTCGGCGCCATTATAATACATTTTCGCAAGATTTTCAGAAAATTCACCCAACGAATATTTGACAGGTTCTATCTGCAGCTTTTCAAAAATGCCTTCTAATTGCTGCAACCTTCTGCCAAGCCTTTCATTTTTCTCTATTTCTTCAGCAACATGTATTTGCAGTTCTTTTCCCACCTGCGCCTGCGGTTTCAGCAAGTCTCCAATATAGCCCCAAAGCTCTTCCCAGTCCACCAAATTAATTTCTCTTGCATCCAGCCGGTACAACGGATATAAATGATAAAGCGCTTTCCTCTTGTCACTTGCCAGATTCCAGGTAATTCTTCCGCCTTTTATCTGCTTCATCGTTAAAACTGCTTCTCCATTCTGCTGAATGCTTTCTATCATTTTGTAATAAGATAGATATGCATCCTTCCCCTCTTTCCGGTTTTTCCTGCTTCGGATCAATATCTCTCTCATGTCATAAACCATCGTAATTTCTACCTGATCATTTAACGGATTATTCTCGTCAAAAACCCGGTAAGAAGGCCGTTGGGTAATCATATTTTCATAAAAATACACCACTTTACAAGTTTTTATAGAAAAAAATGCCGTATGAGACACTTGGGTGTATAATAAGTTTGCACACTAAAATATACGAAAGAAGTGATTCCATAC
>NZ_JBQIOP010000009.1:0-106682 GCF_056822245.1 Petralouisia sp.
CTGATGTTCTCCTTTACTGTTTCGGGATTTTCCCGTAAAAATTTTAAATCAATCATATGCTCCTCCTGATCAAAGGATTTATTACTCCGGCGGTTAAATATCGCAGTAGATTACGCAGAACAAATCTTCATATGCAAGGCGGAAGATTGAGCTGTAGCGAGTGCTACAGCGATTGATGAGGGTCTGCCCCGCTTTATCGGGCACAACGTAGCAGATGGAGGTTTGGGCAAGTAAGATACTGCAATATTTAACCGCCGGAGTAATAAATCCGTCTTGTTCATATCTCCCGATATTATACCCTGATTGGCTTTTCTTCGCAAGTGTTTTAGGAAAATCCTCTGTTTGTGGGTGGAATTCACTTTTTAATAAGTTGCTTTTCACAGAAAAAAAGCTATACTATTAACACCACACAAAAGATCGATACGCAATTGAACGGAACACATATTGTTGAACGCACAGATTGGAGAGAACTATGGGCATTTATGTAAATCCAGGAAACATTGCTTTTCAGGAAGCTGTAAATTCCGTCATTTATGTAGACAAAAGCCAGCTGATTTCCTATACAAACAGCATTTTAAATACCTTGCAGAAAAATGTATGCGTCAGCCGCCCACGCCGTTTCGGAAAATCCATGGCGGCAGATATGCTGACTGCCTACTACAGCAAAGGCTGTAACTCCCATGATCTGTTTATGGGAAAATCCGCCGAAAAAGATGAACATTTTTCAGAACATTTCAATCAGCATAATGTGATCCGCCTGGATGTTCAGCAGTTTCTGTTTCATGATTCCCATCTTAATATTTTCATTGATAAAATCCAGGAAGAGATTATAAAAGAACTGCGGGAAGAATACGGCAATTGCTTCCAGGTGGACTCATACGGGCTGCCAAATGTCCTGAAACAAATTTTCACGCACACAGGAGAAGGATTTATATTTATCATAGATGAATGGGATTGTCCCTTCCGCATAGCCAAAGAAAATACATCCCTCCAGAAAAATTATCTGGATTTTCTGCGGGGACTTTTTAAAGGACAAACTTATGTGGAATTAGCATATATGACAGGAATCCTTCCCATAAAGAAATACGGAGAGCACTCTGCACTGAATATTTTCGATGAATATTCTATGATCGATCCTGCTGAACTGACTGATTTTTTTGGATTTACAGAAGATGAGGCCTTTCATTTATGCACCCAAAAAGAACTGGATTTTTCCATGCTCCGGAACTGGTATGACGGATATCTGTTAAATGGACAGCATATTTACAATCCTAAATCCGTTGTAGATGCCATACGCCGAAGAAAATTTAAAAGCTATTGGACTGGTACGGAAACTTATGAGGCGCTGAAATTTTACATTGACATGAATTTTGACGGCCTAAAAGAAGCAGTCACAATTATGTTGGGAAACGGCCGCTGTAAAATCAATACCAGAAAATTTCAAAACGATATGACAACCCTTGCCTCTAAGGACGATGTTCTTACACTGTTGGTACATCTTGGGTATTTAACCTTCGATGAATCAACAGATGAAGTATTCATTCCCAATCAGGAAATCGCAAATGAATTTCTGAATGCAACAGATGATTCAGAATGGAGCGGCGTCATCCAGTCCTTGCAGCGTTCCGAAGAATTCAAAAAAGCAATATGCTTCCTGGATTGAGAACTACACCGGAAATATTTTATTAGTAGGCATCAGTTACAACAAAGAAAAGGAGCACCAATGTATCATTGAACAGCACAAAAAGGAGTAAATTTTCACGCTTGGTTGTGGATCGTCACCGTCTGATACGGAATCTCAATGCCGTTTTCCTTAAAAGCCTTTACCAGATCCGCCCGGATATCACTGCAGGCCCGAAAACTGTCATTTAAGTTTCTGGTCCAGATGGTGGTCTTTAAGGTGACGCCGTCGGCTGCAAAGCCGCTGACAGTGACGCTGCTCTTGTCAGTGTCTATGGCCAGCGGATGGTCTGCGCATATCTCCTTCATGACAGAAACAGCTTTCTCAATGTCTGACTCATAAGAGACCACCACCTCGATAAAGTTCCCTACATTTTCCGTAAAATTAGTATTGATAATCACCGCGGAATCCATAATGGAATTGGGCACAATACAGCATTCTCCGTTGAACTGGCGGATTACCGTATGTCTTATGGTAACGTCAATGACCATGCCTTCCGCAATTACAGTCCCGCCCTGCAGCACCCGAATTTTTTCATCCACGTTATAGGGCTTGGAAGCGGAAACAGAAATGCCGCTGATCACATTTGCCAGCGCCTGCTGTGCGGCAAATGTGGCGATTGCCACAATCAAAGTACCGCTTTGCAGAAGGGCCTTGCTGATATCTTTGGTAATTTCAAACTGCTGAACCAGACTGTAAATGATAATTACATCTATAAATACATTAATCGCGCTTTTTAAAAAATGCAGATGAATTGCCTTTGATTTCCTGGACGCAAGCCGGTAGCATAAATTCACAAACTGGTTCAGCGCCAGACCCACTGCCACAAACAAACCTATTTTGAGCAAATTATTCATATTTACCTCCATAAATATCTTCCAATTTCCTCAAATTATATCAAATTATTTCTGTTTCTTCCAGTGTGAACTTTTATTAAAATCATGGAGCGCATTCCCGATAATTTCTGACAGAATAAAGCTCTTTCCAGAACAATATTCCAGCAATTCCCGCCGTTATCAAATCTGCAGCGGCCTGGGACACAATCACTCCCATATATCCGCCCATGCGGTATGATACTGCAAGAACTGCCAGAAAAACAACCCCCTGCCGGCTGATGGATAAAAGAAAGGATGCCGTAACCTTCCCCATGGACTGAAACACAATCGTCAGCAAAAGTATCATGCCCACAAATACCATTGTAATAACCTGCCACCGGAGCATTACGGTTCCGTCGCTGATAATGGTTTCCTGATCCATAAAGCATCGCATTAAAAACGGAGCCAGCAGGAAAATAACTGCTGTCAAAGCAGCCGCAATGACGCTGATAAACCGGAAACAGAACCGGAGCAGCTCCCACATCCTTTTTTTATCACCGGAACCGTAATAATATCCAAACAAGGGCTGTCCCCCAAACGCAAACCCGGTCAGCAGCAGAAGGGCTATCATATTTACTTTCAGCACAATTCCCATTGCCGCAATTTTGTCATTTCCAAAAGGCAGCAGAAATTGATTCATCAGTACCACGCTGACGCTCTGCATCAGATTTGCAAGGGCCGCAGGTATGCCAATTCCAAAAATCTGCCACAAATGCCCTGCCGGCACCTTCAGTTCCCTGGGATTCAGCGACAGTATTTTACTTCTCTTTGCCACTGCAATCAGAAAGAAAACGTCTACACATACGTATCCGATGACAGTGGCAATGGCCGCGCCGCTTGCGCCCCACCCCAGAACAGAAATAAAAATGGGGTCCAGTATAATATTCACCACCGTGCCGATCAGAGTGCCCGCCATAGATTCTTTTGACATCCCTTCCGCCCGCAGCAAATTGGAATGAATAAATGAAACCATAATAAACGGAGCGCCTATTGCCAGATAAATATAATAATTTGACGCATGGACAAACGTCTCCTCACTGGCTCCTAACACATACAGAAGGGGCACACGAAGCATCAGCATCACAGCGGCAATCAAAATGCCGGCAAAGATTGTGACATAAAAGCAGCAAGAGCTGACGCAGCGCACCCCCTGCTCGTCCTTCTGGCCCATCAGACGGGAAATCAGAGAACTGCCTCCCTGTCCAAAAATATTTCCGAAGGCCATCAGCAGCGTGAACAAAGGCATCCCCAGAGAAACGCCCGCCACAAGGTTGGTGTCATTGCTCTGGGCAACAAAATAAGTATCTGCCAGATTGTAAATTAACGCCACCGCCATGCTCAGGACAAGCGGCAGAGACAGACGCAGATATGATTTTGAAATATTTGAATCTTTAAAAATTTCATTTTCCATGTTCTTTCCCTCGCTTCTTTATTTTCAATGCCATTATAACAATTTACATTGATTTTTTCTGTGCCATATGGCACAATAGGAAAAAATAAAATGAAAAGAAAGATGTGTATTTTATGGAAAAAATATATGATGCGGCAGAAATTGAATACTGGCTTTCGAAAGAACAAATCCGCAGTTATTTCGATACCCCTGACTTGTCCTTTCACCTCTGCCGCTATGAAAAAGGGGAGTTCCTTACTACTCCGGATGCCCCTGTGGAAGATCTGCTGTTTGTGGTTCGGGGAACCATTCAAATCTACGGCATCCGTGAGGACGGAGGCATTTCCCCGGTCAATCAGAGCAGCAGTCCCACGCTGATTGGGGATCTTGAATTTTCCAGGCAGGGAAACCCGCCCTTCTTTGCATCGGCGAAAACAGAAGTCACCTGCATTGCCCTGTCCATGACAAACTATCAGAAACAGCTTCACTGCGACCTGCGGTTTCTCCATTTGCTTCTTAAGTCCTACGGTGATAAGTTAGCGCTTTTTACTTCCATTGACGTCCCCGCCTCAACCACAGAGGAGCGGGTGCTTCTTTATATGAAAAATATCTCTCCTGCCCATGAACTGAACGGCCTGGAGGCGGCTATCCATCAGATTCACTGCAGCAGAAGGCAGCTGCAGCGGGTGCTGAAAAAATTATGCAGTACCGGACAAATTGAAAAAACCGGAAGGGGCAGATACCGGCTGAAGGATACAGGATTCTAATCAGGAAAGCTTTGGTTCAGCCCGTTTCTCAACGATTAAATTCGCTCTTCCCTCCGGTTTTATTCAGAAGATAAATCTCCCCGATTTTCATATGCTTGTCCAATGCCTTGCACATATCGTAAATGGTCAGAAGGGCGATGCTGACTCCGGTCAAAGCTTCCATTTCCACTCCGGTTTTTCCGGTTACTTTCACCGTGCAGTAACAGAGAATCTCTCTTCTTTCGCTGTTTTTCTCAAATTCTATCCTGCAGTTTGTCAGGGGAAGGATATGGCACATGGGAATCAGCTCCGCCGTTTTCTTCGCCGCCATAATTCCCGCAGTGGCCGCTGCGCCGAGAACATCTCCCTTTTCCACGGTCCCCGTTTCAATCGCATGGTATACTGCCTGGTTTACGGTGATTTTCCCTGCTGCCACGGCGGTTCTGTCTGTGACTGCTTTGCCTGTTACGTCCACCATCACTGCTTTTCCGTTTTCATCAAAATGTGTCAGTTCCATTTTCTCTCCTCTCTTTTTCTGTGTTCCCTATCACAAATATTTAAAACAGCATCATACATTCTTCCTTTAGCTCTAAATAGTCGGGCAAACCCCTTTCTTCGATCTGAATATGCTTCTCCTTCTGCACAAACCAACAGAGGGACTGCCTTGGAACAGTTTGCTGCCCGGATTGGCAGACAGGCTGCAGATAGTAGTGGTATTCGAAGGGCATTTCCGCCATGCGCCTGACCTGCACGCTCAGGCAATGATTCCTTCTGCCGCCCCACACCGGCACAAAATCGTGGGCGCGATAGCCAATGCCGGTAACGCCATCGGGTATTTCACGTTCCAGGCAAAGACAGATTCCCCAGTCCGGAACTTCCAGTCTGTGAACGTCTATCCGCCTGGCGTCCGCAATATTTTTACAGCCGGTCAGGCGGGCCGCTTCCCGGTAACGGGGATTTGCAAATATTTCTTTTGTCCTGCCGAATATCACCTCATGCCCCTGCTCCATCACCAGTAATTCCTCCGAAAACCGATAAATTTCGTCTCTGCTGTGGGAAACCAGTATCACCAGTCCGGGAAAATCCGCCAGCAGCTCTTCCAACTCCCGCTGCATCTGATCTTTCAAAAACACATCCAATGCAGAAAAAGGCTCGTCTAACAAAATCACCTCCGGCCCGCAGGCCATCATCCTTGCAAGGGCAGCTCTTTGCTGCTGTCCGCCGGACAATTCTCCCGGCAGCCGGTCTGCCAGACCTGTAAGCTGAAATTTTTCCATCATTTCCTGAACCCGCCTCTGCCGTTGAATTTTCTTCCCTGACCATCTGGTTTTCAGCGTTCCCGCTGACTTGCCCTGCAGTCCGGCTCCGATATTTTCTGCCACCGTCATATGGGGAAACAATGCGTAATTCTGAAACAGATAGCCGATCCGCCGGTTCTGAGGCTTTACGTTTCTCTTTTGTCCGGAATCAAACAGCAGGTTTTCTCCAATCCGTATATGACCGGCATCCGGCGTTTCAATCCCCGCCAGTAATTTCAAGGTCAGGCTCTTTCCGCAGCCGGAAGCTCCTAGAATTCCCAATCGGTTCCCCTGGCTTTCCGCTTTCAGGCTCAGTTTAAATTCTCCCAGTGTTTTTTCTATCTGAAATGAAAATCCCATGTTCCGCACCTCCTGAAATGAAAATCCCATGTACTGCACCTCTTTTGGGCCTTTCACCCTGAATATTTGAATCGGCATAAACTTGGGCCGTTACCATCGTTTTACCATTCTGTTCTTTTTCCCCGCCGCCAGATTCATCAGCACAAGAATGAGAAATGCAATCAGAATCACAATCAGCACCCAGATTCCTGCCGTCCGAAAATCCCCGTCCTGCATTACCATGGCTATTTTCTGAGAAATAGTGGCTGTTTTTCCAGGAATATTCCCCGCTAACATGGATGTGGCCCCATATTCCCCAAGAGCTCTTGCAAACGTCAGCATTGTGCCGGAGGCAATCCCGGGACCGGCGCAGGGAACTGCTATTTTCCAGAAAATTCTGGCTTCCGACATGCCCAGGGTTCTAGCTGCGTATATCAAATTAATATCCACCTGTTCGAAGGCCGCTCTGGCAGTCCGGTACATCAGGGGAAAGGCAATAACTAAAGCGGCAATGACGCAGCCTGCCTGGGACTGCACCACCTGAATGCCAAGGGTATGATACAGAAAACTTCCCGCAGGCCGTCTTTTGCTGAACACCAGAAGCAGGAAAAATCCTGCCACGGTAGGGGGCAGCGCCAGAGGAAGGGTCAGAAGGCCGTCAAGGATTGATTTTTTTAAAGGGGATGTTTTCATCGCTCTGTATGCGCCGTAAATTCCCAGAAAAAAGGAAATTACAGTTGCCGCAAATCCTGTTTTCAGGGATACCAGCAGCGGGCTCCAATCCAGATTTTCCAAAATAATTTTCAATTCTTCCATTGATAACTCCATTTGTTTCTGTGAAAACACGGCAGACATTTATTGCATTGCACTGGTGTCAAAACCGTATGCTTCAAAGATTTCTTTCGCTGCATCAGACAGGATAAATGAGATAAACTCCCGGGCTGCCCTGCTTTTTGCTTCATCTGCCTCCGGATTTACCACCTGTGCGATGGGATAAACAATGCTTCCAGTCAGCTCCGGGCTGACAGTCTGAAGAATCTCCAGCTCCTTTTCATACCCGTAAGTATCTGAATCATACACAGTTCCCACTTCACAGGAACCTTCCACAACTGCAAGAAGCACCTTGCTTACATTGTCCTGTTCGCTGATTTCCGTACCGCCCAGGGCTTTTTGCACCTGCCTTGCAGTAATGGAAGCAGGATCTTGTGTTTTTTCAAGAATTCCCAGATTCATCAGCGCCTGACGGGTATATCTGCCTGCCGGAACGCTTCCGCCTGCCAGGGCAACGCTGGCTGCCTCTCCAAAAGTTTCAAGTCCTTTTACGGCTGTGCCGCTGCCTTTTCCTGTAATAACCACCAGCTGATTTTTCACTGCATCCTGTCTGGTTCCATCCACAATCAGCCCGTCTTTTTCCAATTGATCCATTTGCGTTTGCGCAGCGGGAAAGAAAATATCACATGTACAGCCTTCCTGGATTTGCGTTAACAGCCGGCCGGAGCTGTCTGCATTGCAGGAAACAGAGACCTCCGGATGGAGCTTCTGATATTCCTTTGCCAGTTCCTCTGTCACTCTGTTCAGACTGGCTGCCAGAAAAATCTGAATCTCTGTTTCCTCCAGGTTTTCCGCTGCAGACTGGCCGGTTTCGGTTTCTTTATTTTCCTGCCCGTTTTTCCTTCCGCAAGCGGATATGCAAAAGATGAGCAGCGCTGCCAGTAACAGCATCCATATTCTTTTTTTCCTGATTATCGGTATTTTTCTTTTCATGCTCTTCACCATTTCATCGCCGCACTACCGCAGCTCTTTTGCGCACTCTCCTGCTGTGCCCCGCAGAATTCCAAGTCCATGTCCCAGGTGGGGGAGTATGTATTCCAGGCTCTCTTTGACGGCTTTTGGGCTTCCCGGAAGATTGACAATCAAGGTTTTTTTCCGGATACCGGATACTGCCCGGCTTAACATAGCCCGCCCGGTAATGGTCAAAGAATACTGGCGGATGGCTTCTGCAATGCCCATGGCCATCCGGTCACAGACTGCCGCTGTGGCTTCCGGAGTAACGTCCCGTTCTGCAAATCCCGTTCCGCCTGTGGTGAGAATCAGATTCACCTGCCGTTGGTCTGCCAGTCTGCAAAGCTGTTTTTCCAGAGACTTTCTGCCGTCCGGAAGCAGGAGTTTTTCTATCACTTCGTATCCCTGCCCTTTGAGAATTTCCTGAATCAGAGGCCCGCTTTGATCCTCCCGCTCCCCGGCATATCCTTTATCGCTTAAGGTAAGCACTGCAGCGGTAAAGGGGCGGTGAGCCAGAAGGGGCAGCGCTTTGATTTCATCTCCGGGCCGGATTATGCCCCCTGTCAGCACTTCTGCAAACACGCCCTCTCTTGGCATGATGCAGTCGCCCATCACCTTGTAAATCTGGCAATGGCTGTGACAGTCCTTACCAATCTGGGTGAGCTTCAGCACTGCTTCCCCAATCTGAAAACAGGTTCCCACGGTCATTTCAGACAGGTGAAATCCCTCCACCACCAGATTTTCTCCAAATGCCCCGTATGTTATATCGGCCCCTTTCTGCCGGAATTCTTCGATCTTTTCCAGAGAAAGGAGGCTCACCTGCCGGTGCCAGTTTCCTCCGTGGGCGTCCCCGGCAATTCCAAAATTTTCTATCAGCTTTGCATGATCGGTTTCTGTTTTCTGAGTTCCTTTTTTATCACTGATACAGATTGCTGTAATTTTTCCCATCTGATGCTCCTCCAATTTTATGCCTCTCTTTTTTCTACCCGCCGATTTGGGCCATTTGCCTGCGTTCTGTGATTTGTCCCGCTGTTTCAAAATGATGTTCCCGGGGCTTTTGGCTGACAGCCTGGGCAATCCGCTGTTTCAAAAGCTCTTTTCGGACGGCGGCTTTGCTGCGCTGCTGCACTTCTCTGCAGGCGGAATTTTCTTTCTCCTGCAGAACTTCCATTGTATCTTCTTTTTCTTTCTCCTGCAGAACTTCCATTGTATCCTTTTTTTCTTTTCCCCGCAGAATTTCCATCACATCCACTTCTTCCTCGAAACACAGGCAGGGTTTTAATTTCCCCTGCGCGGTCAGCCGCAGCCTGTTGCAGCCGCTGCAGAATTTTCCATGAAGGGCGCTGATAAAGCCCACGCTTCCCATTGCCCGTGGAATCCGGTAATAGACGGCCGGGCCGTTTCCGCGGATGCTTTCGTCTGTTCTAAGGTCCGGGTAACTGGCTTTCAGACGCAAAAGAAGTTCCTGATTGCTGACGGGCCGGTAACTTCTCCCGCAGCCAATGGGCATCATTTCAATAAAGCGCACATCCAATGGATACTGCGTTGTGAGCCTTGCCAAGCTTAACCATTCTTTGCTGTTTATGCCGGGCTGCAGCACCGCATTCAATTTAACCGTAAGTCCTGCTTTAAGGGCCTGCCCAATCCCTGCTAATACCTCATGCAGTTGGTTTTTCCCGGTAATCTGCTGATAAATCTGAGGATTTAAGGTATCCAGGCTGATATTTACGGCGTCCAAGCCATGGTCTAAAAGCTGCGGCAAATACTGTTTCAGCAGAGTGCCGTTGGTGGTCATGGTTACCTGCTCAATTCCGGGAATCTTTTTCAGCATTCCAATCAGCCGGGGGCAGCCGGAACGGACTAACGGTTCGCCGCCGGTAATTTTCAGCCTGCTGATCCCCAGTTCCGAAGCCGCCCGGCAGAGTTCCTCTATCTCCTCATAAGTTAAAATCTCTTCCATGGGAACCTGGGAAATCCCCTCCGGCATACAGTAGCGGCATCGCAAATTGCAGCGGTCTGTAATGGAAATCCGCATATAATCTATGATTCTTCCATAGCTGTCTCTCATTTTTCAATCTCTTTTCCCTTCTATAACCCGCCGTCGGCAGCGCAAATTGTCATTTAATGTCCGATGTACCAAAAATCGTCTCTAACAGGACGTCTATGACGCCGCCGCAGACCATGCCCTCCTCCTGCGCGTCCTCTCCTGTCATATCCACATGGCACAGTCTGCATGGTTCCTTGCCGTTACGGCTCATGGAACGGGCAATTCTTACCACCTCTGCCTCCGCACAGCCGCCTCCGATGGTGCCAATACAGTTTCCGTCCGGCAGAATCAGCATTTTTGTGCCTGTTTCTCTCGGAGCAGAACCTTTGCGCATGATGATGGTGGCAAGCACATTCTTTGCATTTGTTTCCTGACGGTCCAGAATGTATTCCAACAATTCTTTGGAATAACCAAAGCTTCTTTTTTCCCTGTTTTTCACCTGAATCAGTTCCGCCATAACTGCCACTGCAATCTCTTCCGGGGTCTCGGCGCCGATATCCAGTCCGATGGGCGTGTAAATGCGGTTCACTGCCTCCGGGTCTTTTCCCTGTTCTAAAAGAGCTTCTTTTACTTTGGCCGCCCGCCGCCGGCTGCCGATCATTCCAATGTAGGCATGTTCTTTTTCCACAATGGATTCCAGGCAAATCTGGTCGTAGCGGTGTCCCCGGGTCACAACCACAAAAAAGGTATCTTTATCGCCTTTAACAGCAGCAAGTCCCTGGGCAAATGGCTGACACGTCACTTCCTGGGCTCCTGCAGCTCTGGCCCAGTCTGCAAATTTGGGACGGTCCTCCAACACATGAATTTGAAATCCCGTCATACGGCCGATTTTTATAATAGGAAAAGACACATGACCGCCGCCGCAGATGACAATCTTTTTCGGCCTGCCCAAAATCTCGCAAAACATCCGGGTTCCCTCAACGGAACAGATACCGGTGTTTTGAATCTCTGACAGTTTGGGCAGATAAACCGGGCCCGGCATGGATTCTGACGACTGATAAACAACAGAACCGCCGGAAATCAGCAGTTTTTCCCCAAAAAATTCTCTTTCTAACAAAGTAACAGCCAGATTTCGGTTATTTGGTTCTAATTCTCTGAGCGCTTTGAAAAATTTCAGCATGTTCTATCCCTCTTTTCTGTCTCATGACAATTCATACGAAGCATCTGCAAGCATATTTTATGCCTTCCCAAATCCGCAGTTTGGAAACGTACAGACCGGGCAGGACAGGCACAGACCCCCTTCGCCCAGAATGTCAAAATCCTCTTTTTCCAATTTTTCTCCTGCCATAATTCTGGGAAGAACTAAATCAAAAATTGTCCGTTTCGCATACATCACGCAGCCCGGCAGTCCCAGAATGGGCACGTCCTGCCTGGTATAAGCCAGAAGGAACATGGCTCCCGGCAGCACCGGCGCCCCGTAAGTCACAACTTCTGCCGCCGCCCTGCGGATTGCCGCCGGCGTCTTATCATCCGGGTCCACGCTCATACCGCCGGTACAGATAATCAGCTCCGCGCCCTTTTTCAGCAAAAGACGGATTTTCTCTTCTATCTGTTCCGGGTTATCGCCGCTGACTTCACGGCCGATGATATCCGCAGAATATTCCGCCAGTTTTTCCTCCACCACAGGGGTAAAGGTATCCTGAATTCTTCCATAATACACTTCATTTCCGGTTGCGACAATTCCGGCTTTTTTCTTTTGAAACGGTTTTAACTGGAAAATCGGAGCATTGCCGCCCACTGCCTTTGCCCGCTCCATTTTGTCTTTTTCAATGACCAGGGGAATAATTCTGGTTCCTGCAATTTTATCCCCCGCCCGCACCGGAAAATTCCCATGGCGGCTGGCTATCATCATCTCTCCCAGGGAATTGACTGCTTTCAGCTTTTTCCGGTCAATTTTCAGCAGTCCGTCGCAGTCGGCAATCAATTCAATTTTTCCTTCTTTCACCTGAGTGGGATGCATATGCTCATTTCTGCAGATATGGTATAGAATCTTGGCGGCTTCATTTTCATGGAGCATCCCTTCCTGCTTTTCCCAAATATAAATATGATCTTTTCCTACGCTTAAAAGCACTGGGATATCTTCTTCTGTAATCACATGGCCTTTCCGAAACACGGCGTCTTTGGATACGCCTTTAACAATCCTTGTAATATCATGGCAGAGCACCTGGCCTGCCGCCTCTTCTGTTTTCATCAATTTCATGATTTCCTCCATTTTCCGGGCTGTTATAAACTATGCCGTACCGTCTATTTTTTCAAAACAAATCGCCGGATAAAAAAATTTCCTGAAACAATTCGCCGCTGATTTTATTTAACTGTTCCCCATAAGTTTCAAAAAGCTTCAGCAGCTTCTTCCCCCGTTCGGTTACATTGGCCGTACCTCCGCCCCGTCCGCCCGGCTGACGCTCTACAATCCGGCAGCCCATACCGTCTTCTGCATTCTGAATGATATTCCAGCCTTTACTGTAGGAAATTCCAAGCTGTCCGCAGGCTTCCCGGACAGAACCGGAAGCTGCGATTTTTCTCAGCAGTTCCAGTGTCATTTCATCAAAAAACCCTTTGTGATTCACCAGAGTCACCTGAATCTTCGGGTGTATCAGCCTGGAATTGTGGACATCCACCAACCGTTTGAAATCTTCTCTGGTGTCCGCGTCCATCAGTACGGCTTCATCTTCTACCGGCACCCGGACGCGTTTCAGGTTTTCAATGGAGTTCAAGGCGCCTTTCAGCCCGCCGTCTCCCTGATAGGCCAAAATGGCAGGAATCAGAGATGCCCGAAGTAAAATGGGGTGTCCGGCTTTCCCCTGGAAAACCGGCTGAATGATATCGCCCTGCTGATCCAGAAGAATTTCCACGGTCTGTTCCATAAAAAACGGAATATCCACCGGACAAAAGCATACGCTGTCACAGCGTTCCTTCAGATATTCCAGACCGATTTTTGCGGAATCAAACATCTGGGTGGTTTCGTACCGGGGATTTCTTAAAAAAGTAATTCCAAAGCTCCGGAGTTCTTTTTCCAGTTGATCGCTGCGGTATCCGGTTACCATGACAATCTCAGTTATTCCTGCCTGCTGAAAATTCACAATCACCCGTTCTGCCATGGTGCGGCTGCCGATTTTCATTAATTGTTTGAACTGGGCCATGCGGGTGGACATTCCGGCGGCTGCGATGAGGGCGGCTGTTTTCATGATGGGGGCTCCTTTCCTGAAAATATTTTAGGGAACTTTTTATTTTTGGATACGGACGGGAATGGCGGACTGCCCTTTCTCACGCGAACCGGGCAACGCTCCGGCGAACTAACTGCAACTTCGACCACGGAAGTCAGGAAAGCCTTCCTTCCCAAGTCTCCGTAAGCAGTGGATTTCGCCTGCGCTAAATACGCCCTTGAACCGTTTGCTTAGAGAAAGGGCAGTCCGCCATTCCCTGTGTATCGAAATATAATACGTTCTGTAATTCCCGGATTTGAGAAGCATACCTTCCCAAATTAAACCTTTCAAAATTTCAACACTTCTACTATTTAGCAACTTTACGAATAACCAGAACGCAACCAGCATCTCATAGCAATCCCATCATTCACAAGCTGCAGCACATTCTGTAAATAATAAAAAGCTCACACCTCTCACAGCAAGTAATATTCACAAGCTGCAACCGCCAACAGACAGCCAAACAGGGCAGGAACCTGTTCCCTGGAAACAAGTCAGGGCTGCTTTTCATGAAGGGGAAATCCACTGCTTACGGAAACTTATGGATGAAGGCTCTCCTGAATCCATTAGTTGGAGTCAGCAGTTAGTTCCCTGGAATGTCGGCCCGTTTCCAGGGGACTGGTTCCTGCCCTGTTTGGCGTCCGTTGGCCACGGTAAAGCTGCAATTTCACTGCCTGGTTCCTGCCCTGTTTGGCGTCCGTTGGCCACGATAAAGCTGCAACTTTACTTCACCTTCTTATAATAAGTATCCCGCAGCGGCATCTCCGTCCGAAGTTTCCCATCCAGCCGGTAATACGCATGCGCGCAGGCGGCTCCGGTGGGAATCATGCACAGTTCTCCGCAGCCTTTGGCGCCGAATGCCAAAGGAATTTTCCTCGGCCCCTGCACCAGTTTTACTTCCAGTTTTGGCACATCGGTGGAACGCATCAGTCCCAGGGTGCCCAGCTTGGTTTTGCAGTAGCCTTCCTGGCATTTGAATTCTTCGGTTAAGGCATAGCCAAGGCCCATCACCATGCCGCCTTCGATTTGTCCCTCCACAGACTGAATGTTTACGGGTGTTCCCACATCATAAGCGGCGACTATTTTTTCCATTTTTCCCTTTTCATCGGGAAGCGCCACCTGAACGCCGTAGCTGTAGCTTACATGACGCACCGGAAATTCTTTTGTGGAAGTAAGGCCGTCTGTCATGGGATGATATTCTCCGTAGTATTCCTCTCCTTCCAAATCTGCCAGAGATTTTCCTGCATCCAGGTCTTTTTTCAGCTTTTCGGCCGCCAGCCTTGTGGCTTCTCCAGTTACCACGGTTTGACGGGAGGCTGTACTGGTGCCGGAATCCGGTGTGGTTCTGGTGTCTGCGTCTGCATGGACCACCAGTCCGGGCGCAATGCCTGCAGCCTCACAGAGAATCGTCTCGCACATAATGGCAATTCCCTGGCCCATGCATGCGGCGGAAGTCAGTACATGTACTTTTCCCTCCTGCACCCGCAGCCTGCAGCGGCCGCTGTCAATGATTCCCACGCCTTTTCCGCTGTTTTTCCATCCCAGGGCGATTCCGGCATAAGGATTGGATTCATAGATTTCTTTCACTGCCTCCAGACATTCTGCCGCTCCGGTACTCTCATCCGCAATCTGTCCGTTGGGAAGAATCTGTCCTGGCCGGATGGCGTTGCGGTAGCGGATTTCCCAGGGGGAAATTCCCACTTTTTCTGCCAGAAGATTCAGATTCTGCTCCATGGCAAAATTGCTCTGGGCCGCCCCAAATCCCCGGAACGCGCCGGAAACCATATTATTGGTATACACAGACATGCCGAGAATATCCACATTCTGATAATTATACGGGCCTGCCGCATGGGTGCAGGCCCGATCCAGTACCGGGCCGCCCAAAGACGCATAGGCTCCGGTGTCTGCGATAATGACCGCTTTCATTCCCGTTAAGATTCCGTTTTCATCACAGGCTGTAGTAATTTCAATTTCCATGGGATGCCGTTTGGTATGGTAAGCAAGGCTCTCCTGCCTTGTAAATTTCACTTTTACAGGCTTTTTGGTATACCATGCCATCAACGCCGCATGATGCTGAACGCTCATATCTTCTTTGCCGCCGAATCCGCCGCCTACCAGCATGGAATGGCAGTGCACTTTTTCTTTGGGGATTTTCAGCATCATTGCAATTTCCCGCTGCTCATCATAAACTGACTGGCTTCCGGTGTACAATAACAGGCCGTCGTCTCCCTCCGGTACTGCAACGGCGCATTCCGGCTCCATAAACGCATGCTCCTGATGGGGCGTTTTGTACTTTCTTGTCACCACGTATTTTGCATTGGCAATGGCGGTTTTCACGTCTCCGTTTACCAGGGTGGACTTGCTCATGATATTTCCGTCCTCATGGATTAAGGGCGCGTCTCCCCGTAAAGCGTCCTGGGGAGTGGTCACAGGTTTTAATTCTGTGTAATCCACCTCCACCAGCGAAACCACTTCCTCTAAGCTTTCTTTGCGTCTGACTGCCACAAGGGCAAGGCAGTCTCCCACATAACGGGTAATTCCTCCTTCCGGAATCATCACGTCCCAGTCTTTTTTCATATGCCCGATGACATTGTCCGGCACGTCCGGCTGCAGCAAAATCCGCACGCAGTCCGGGTGGGCCAGCGCTTTGCTGACGTCAATTTTATTAACTCTGGCGCGGGGATACCTGGAGCGCACTGCTTTGGCATAGAGCATATCCGGAAATTCCAGATCGTCCGCGTATTTTCCGGTTCCGTTTACTTTTTTGGCGGCGTCGGGACGGTTAAAATGCTCATTCATGTGAAGCTCTTTCGGCTCCTTTGGTATTTCCAGAGATTCCCGGAAAAATTTTCCCGCCATTAAAATAGCTTCTTCAATTTTCTTATAGCCTGTACAGCGGCAAATGTTTCCCCGGATTGCTTTTTTCACATCCGAACCTGTCGGATCGGGGTTTTCATCCAGTAATGCTTTGGCGCAGATGACCATGCCCGGGATACAGAATCCGCACTGTACGGCGCCTGCCGCCCCAAAGCAGTACTCATAGACTTCCCGTTCCCGCCGGCTGAGTCCTTCCACCGTCAGGATGGACTTTCCAACAAATTTCGACACTTTCTGCACGCAGGCTTTCACTGCCTTATTGTCCACCAGAACGGTGCAGGTTCCGCAGGCGCCTTCGCTGCAGCCGTCTTTTGCAGAGGTAATCTTTAAATCGTCCCGCAGAAAAGACAATAACGTTTTATCCTGGTCTGCGCTGACTGTTTTTCCGTTTACCTGTAACTCAAACATTTGTGGTACCTCCTTAAAAAATTTTTATTGCAATAACTTTTTATCCTTGAATTTTCCTCTCCTGCATGAGATAATTAATTTTATGGCAATTCATTCCCTCATCTATCCTGCACAGAAAGGAAATTTTATGTCTGATAATATATTGAATCAATACAAAATCCTTGTGGACTTTCTGGGGAAAGCCCTGGGGCCGGACTATGAAATCGTACTCCACGACATCACTTCAGAACCCGGCCAGATTGCCGCCATCGCCAACAGCCATATCAGCGACCGGCAGGTGGGCAGCCCTACCACAAATGACGCCCTGCAGATGCTTGCGGCCAATTCCTATAAAACCAATGACTTTCTGCACAACTATCCGGTGACAGCGGAAAACGGACATGTTCTGCGGGCTTCTACTTTATTTATCAAAGATGAGGAGGGCAGCCCGGTGGGGCTTTTGGGCATCAACTTTGACGATTCCCGTTACCGGGAGCTTTGCGGCGGGCTGCTCTCCGCCATCCATCCAAAGGATTTTTCCGGCGGAGAATGCAGGACTTGTCAGGAATCTACGGCAGCGCCCAGTCCGCAGCCTGCCCCGGCGCAGCCGGATTCCCTGGCGGAACACTTCTCCATGGACATTTCCGCCATGATGCAGACTGCTTTTGACAGTGTCACCTCATCTCTGGAGACTCCCATTGACCGGCTGAATCAGCAGGAAAAGCGGGATATTGTGCAAAAACTGCAGGAACGGGGGGTCTTTAAGCTAAAGGGAGGAATCGCTTTTGTGGCCAAACACCTTTCCTGCTCTCCTGCCACAGTATACCGCTATCTGGGAGATCTGTAGATTTTCCAGAACATGCGAAAACCGCTGTCTCTCATCCGGCCGGCTGATATTTTCCGCCGTTTTCCCTGCAAATCCTGCCGTTTTCTGCCGCCAGGCAGCCCCGCAGATAAACCTGCTCTGCCCTTCCTTTCAGGCATGTTCCCTCCAGCGGGCAGTAATCTGATGCTGACTGCTGGGTACCGGCCGACAAAGTCCACTCCGTTTCCGGATTCCATACCACCAGGTCCGCGTCGCTTCCCGGCGCAATCAATCCCTTTCTGGGGTACAAATGGTACAGCTTTGACGGATTTTCCGCCAAAAAACTGCACATCTGTTCTAACGTCAGCTTTCCCCGGCCCACCCCAAAATGATAGATCAGGGCCGGCCGTTCCTCCGCTCCCGGCATCCCGCAGGGAGTTTTGGCAAAATCCCCGGCCCCGGCTTCTTTCTGCCGTGTGGTAAAGCTGCAGTGGTCTGTGGCAATGGTCTGGATTTCTCCTTCTGCCAGCGCCCTCCATAATACCTGCTGATCTTCCATTTTGCGAAGGGGCGGGGCAATCATGTATTTCCTTGCCTCCTGATCCGGCAAATGATACCGGTTTTCATCCAGCAAAAGATACTGGGGACAGGTTTCCACGTATACAGAAACGCCCCGCTCCCTGGCTCTTCTCACCTCTTCATACCCTTCTTTGGAGCTGAGATGCACAATCACCACAGGCGCGCCCGCACAGGCGGCAATCTTCAAAACACGGCCCACCGCTTCTGCTTCCGCAAGAACCGGCCGGGTCCAGGGATACTCTGACACACGGCTCCGGCTGCCCCGTTTTTTCAGAACTTCTTCCAGCCGGGCGTCAATGATGCCTTTGTTCTCACAGTGGATGCCTGCAATTCCTTTTAATTCCTTCAGCCGCACAAGGATCTCATAAATAGTCCTGTCATCCACAGCCATCCCTTCATACGTGGTATACAGTTTGAACGAGCGTATGCCCCGGGCTGTCACCTGTTCCAGTTCCCGGCTCACCTCCTGGTTCCAGTCAGACAAGGCCAGATGGAAGGCATAGTCGCAGCTTGACTTTCCTTCCGCCTTTTTATGCCAGCGTTCCAGGGCATAGGCAAGGCTTTCTCCCCGGTTCTGGGTGGCGAAATCCACAATGCAGGTGGTTCCTCCGGACAGCTCCGCCTTCGTGCCGCTGTCAAATCCATCGGCGGTTACCGTTCCCGAAACTTCCAAATCCATATGGGTATGGGGATCGATAAATCCCGGAAACAGATATTTTCCCGACACGTCAATAAGTTCCGCGCCCTCCGCCTTCAGGTTTTTCCCCACTGCAAGGATTTTCTCTCCTTCTGTCAGCACATCCGCTTTCCTGGTTTCTGTACTGGAAACCACTGTGCCGTTTTGAAATAATTGTCTTTTCATAAAGGAACCTCCTGGTTTTACACAGCAAATCAGCCTAATAAATACCCATACTCCCTGCACACCGTTTCGATCAGCTTCTCCAGTCCCTGGAACAGCCTGCTTTCCTGTCCAGGCTCCCAGGTAAATTCTTCTCCCAGATATCTGACCCTGCACCTGGCTGTTTTTTGATCCAGTACCGCAAAGCCCTGGTTCTTGCTGTCTGCCATATCTTTTTCGCTGGCAAACAGTGTGAATTTATCCAGATAAGGAGCGCTTTCGTAAGGACAGAAGCTTTGGCAGTTGCCGCATTCGTTGCACATGTAGTCCACATGTATGATCTGGGACTGGGAAAGCCCCGGCACACGGATTGCCACATTCGCACGGTTGGGACAGACATCGGCGCAGTTTTCACAGACGGAAGAACAGCCCAGGCATCTTTCAGAATCCGCAGAGTTTTCTTTCTCAATCCCGTGATCCGGTTCTAAAGCCATTTCTTTCCCGGAAATCTCTTTTGGCTCTGCAAGTATTCCTTTCCTCTGGTAAATCTTTTCCGGCTCCACCGGTTCACTCATATCCCCGGACACAGATTTTCCCAGGATGGCTTCTGATGCTTTCACGGCATGGGCCATTCCTTTCACTGCCAGAGACGGCCCGTAAAGCCCGTCGCCGATTACGTAAACCCCCTCCAGATTGGTTTCTAAGGTTTCCTCGCTGACCAGGGGACGGCCTGATTCATCCACATGGATTCCGTTTGCCTGGTAATAATCGGCGGGAACTTTTTCTCCCACTGCCGCAATGACAGTGTCTGCCAAAATTGTTTCCGTCTCCCCGGTGGCTTTCACACTGGCTCTGCCGGAAGCGTCCAGGGCCCCTAAAGCCATTTTATCACAGATCAATTTCCCTTTTTCCATCCGCACCGGAGCCAGAAGCTCTTTGAATTCCACGCCGTCTTTTACTGCAAGCTGCAATTCATGCTCATCCGCCGGCATATACCGTTTGGTTCTCCGGTATAAGAGATACACATGCTCCACGCCTTTGCAGCGTTTTGCCGCCCTTGCGGTATCCATGGCAGTATTGCCGCCGCCAATGACAGCCACATGTCTGCCGGGCTCTATTTCCCCTTTGGCCTGATTGAACGCTTCTAAGAATTCCAGTGCGTTCACTGCCTGTTTTCCTTCCAGTTCCAGCTGACCCCGTTTATATGCGCCCACTGCAAGAACTACATTTCCATAAGTTTTTCTCAATTCTTCCACCGAAGGAGCCTCTGTGCCGCAGAGGATTTTTACTCCCAGTTTTTCCAGCAGAGACACATCTTTTGCAATCACCGCATCGTCAATTCTGAAATCAGGAATCACCGCGCTTACAATGCCGCCCAGTTTCTCCCTCTTTTCATACAAAGTCACTTCTGCGCCTGCCTTAGCCAGATAATAAGCCGCCGCCATGCCGGAAGGGCCGCCGCCCACTACAGCTGCTTTTTTCCCGCAGGACGGCCTGGCCTTCAGCGCATGGAGGGCATGATCGTATCCTTTCTGTGCGCACAGCAGCTTGGCGTCCCGAATCTGTACCGGCGTTTCATAGAAATTGCGGGTACAATGGCTCTGGCACCCATGGGCGCAGATGGTTCCCGTAATAAAGGGCAGCGCATTTCTGTTTAAAATCACCTGCAGCGCTTCTTCATACTTCCCTTCTCCTGCCAGTTTTAAGTAAGTTGTAATTTCCTGGTGAATGGGGCAGGCGTCCTCACAGGGAGCGGTAAAGCATCCCACCAGAGGCACTTTTTCGGCCGTTTTTCTGGATACCGGAAGTTTCACCGGCTTTACATGGTGCCTGTCGGTAAGGGCGTCTTGTGCGGTCTGATCCAGAGCTTTCACGTCAATGCCCGTAAAAGGCTTCCTTCCCATACGGTCCACGGCTTCTGCCACCTGCTTCATTCTCTGGTAGCCGCCGGGCTTTAACAGCGAGGTTGCTATGGTCACGGGCCATACTCCCGTTCCCACAATTCTTTCTATATTGAAGGCGTCTGCGCCGCCGGAATAGGAGATCCGCAGCGTTCCGTCAAATTCCCGGGATAATTTTGCCGCCAATGCGATAGAAAGGGGATACAGTGATTTGCCCGACATATACATTTCCTCGCTGGGCAGTTCTTTTGCTGTTACATCCACCGGAAAAGTATTGGTGATTTTCACACCGAATTCCAGTCCCAGTTCCCCGGACAGCTTCATCAGCCTCCGAAGCATGGGCACCGCATCTTCATACTGCAAATCATCTTCAAAATGGAACCTGCCAAAAGCAATGTAATCATAACCCATGCTGTCCAGAGTCTCTCTTGCAAATTCATAGCCCAGCAGCGTGGGATTGCATTTGATAAAGGTATAAATCTTCTTTTCTTTCAGCAGATAATCCGCAATGCTCTCAATCTCCTGGGGCGGGCATCCGTGAAGGGTGGATATGGTGGCGGAATTGCAGATTCTGGGAGAAATTTCCTCAATGTCCTTTTTTGTCATATGCTGAAATTCCCCCGCATGGGCCAGAAGGACTTCTCTGCATTCTCTGTAGGTATCAGTCTGGCTTGCATCTTTCATATTTTCAATGAAAGCGTCAATTTTTTCAGACTTGATTCCGGCTAAATCATAGCCTACGCTGATGTTAAACTGAAATCCGTCCATGGCCCCCAACCCGTATTCTTTTGCCAGAAACGCCAGTAAAAACCATGATTTGATATACTCTTCCTGAGCCTTCGGTACATACAGCTCTGTGGACCATTCACAGTTGTAGCACTCGTCATCCGCTTTAATGCAGGGCTTATTGACACAGGCTGCAAGCTCAGCGCCGTCCATAATCTGCACCGTTTTCAATTCAAAGAAACGGCTTCCGGCATAGTAAGCCGCCGCAATATTCTGGGCAAGCTGGGTGCCCGGCCCTGCGGCGGGCCCCACCGGCGTCTCCAAATTCCTGCCGAAAATAGTCTGGTTATTCTTTGGAGCAGCCACATAGGGCCTGCGCACTCCGAATACGGCGCCGCTTTTCTCATGCTCCGTGCGGACCCAGCGGAGCAGCTGCTCAAAACTCATACCTGTCATACTATCGCTCATGTCTTTCTCTCCTATCCGTTAATGCTCTTCCACAGTTTTGCAGAGGATTCCCTGCATTTTGCCATAACTTCTTTTGTATCCGCTACTTTTATTTCCCGGTCTTTCATCAGCACTTTTCCGTTTCCGATGGTGGTAATCACGTCTCTGCCGGTCATGCCGAATAAAATATGTCCGTTGCAGTTGCTCTCATCCAGTCTGGTGGGCGGATCGTAATCCACCACAATGACGTCTGCCGCCGCCCCGGGCTTTAACACCCCAAGAGGCGCGCTGAAATATCGGCCGGCAATCGCGGCATTGTGTTCAAACAGCATTTTGGGCACTTCGCCCCAGGCCGCATTGGCGTCGCATAAATGATGTTTGTGAAGCACATTTGCCACCTTAAAGGATTCTGTCATGTCATGGGTATATCCGTCTGTGCCAAGGCCCGTGACTATGCCCCGTTTCACAAGCTCCAACGCAGGCGGGCAGCCGCAGGCATTTCCCATGTTGGACTCCGGATTATGCACCACCATGGTGTCTGTATCTTTAATCAACTCCATTTCATGGGAATTGATATAAATGCAATGGCCCAGCAGCGTTTTCTCTCCCAGAATTCCCCAGTCCATCAGCCGGTCCACAATCCGTTTCCCATATTTTTTCAGGCAGTCATGGAGATCCTCAATGCCCTCCGCCACATGAATGTGGTAGCCTGCTTCCTCTGGCTTATTTGCGGCTGCCAGTTCCATCGTCTCATCGGAGATGGTAAACTGGGCATGCATCCCCATCATTCCGGCAATCATATCTGTATCGTCCTTTAAGGCATAGCGGATAAATTCTGCATTTTCCATCACGGATTCTCTGGCCTTTTCTTTTCCGCCCCGGTCAGAAATTTCATAACACAGGCAGGCCCGCATACCAAGCTCCTTTGCCGCTTCTGCAATGGTAAACAGACTGCCCTTAATCTGCCCGAAGCTGGCATGATGGTCAAAAATCGTGGTGACGCCGTTTTTAATTCCAGCAAGAATTGTCTCCATGGCGCTGTATTTGATCTGCTCCATGGTCAGATTCCGGTCAATGGTCCACCACTGGCCCTCTAAAATATCCAGAAATCCTTTGGGATTGTAGCCTTTGATCCCAAGCCCCCTTGCCATGGCGCTGTAAATATGTTCATGGGCATTGATAAATGCAGGCATAATCACGCCCTGTTTTGCATCTATGTATTCCGCATCCGGATATTTTGCCTTAAGCTCCTGCTCCGGCCCCACCTGGGTAATTCTGGTTCCTTCAATTGCCACTGCGCCCTGTTCCATAAAGGGAAGGTCACTGTCCCTTGTAATTACTTTTCCGTTTCCTACAATCAGCATCATGTTTCCTCCTTCATGATTTCAATATCTTTCTCTTCTTTTTCTCTGGGCAAAACCAGATTCAGTATAATTGCCGTAATGGTAGCCAGGACTACCGGAGATTTCCCGAAAATGGTAGTTACCCACCCCGGAAAGCTGGCAAGGGCGGCATTGGCCTGGGTAATTCCCATGCCAAGCGCAATGGAAAGCCCTACAATCGTGGTATTCCTGTAATTCATCGGAGCTGCAGTGATAAGCTTCACCCCGGTCATGGCGATGGAAGCAAATACGGAAACCGTCGCCCCGCCCAATACACAGTTCGGTATGGTAAGCAGCACTGAAGAAAATCTGGGTATCAGCCCTGCCACCAGAAGGATGCCTGCCGCCAGTCCGAACACTCTTTTTGCCACTACCTTTGTGGACGACACAATTCCCACATTCTGGCTGAAGGTGGCTGTGGGAAGCCCGCCGAACAAAGCGCTGATAATATTGCAGCATCCATAGGCCACAATACCGCCGTTTAATTCCTCATCCTCCGGCAGACGATCCAGCCCTCCGGTGGTGGTAGCCGTAAAATCTCCGATCGCCTGAATGGAATTGATGGCAAACAGCACACCGATGGCAACACAGGCAGACGGCTCAAACACCAGGCCGAAATGCAGCGGCTTCGGAAGCTGAAAAAAGGACGCACCGGAAACTGCGGAGAAATCTATAATTCCAAAAAGCAGCGACATCACGTATCCGGCAATAATTCCTATTAGTATAGACGACAATTTCCAGATTCCTTTTCCATAATGGTTCAATCCTGTCACAATTACCAGCGTCAGCAACGCGATCAGCCAGTTTTGCCAGGAACCGTACTGCTCACTTCCTACGCCGCCCGCCATATAATTAATAGCCGTGGGATAAAGGGAAAGTCCGATGGCAAATACCACCGTACCTGTAATCAGCGGCGGAAAAAACTTTCGGATCTGCTTAATAAAAATCCCAACCACAACTGCAACGATTCCACCTGCAATCTGTGCGCCCAAAATAGTTCCCACACCGAAATCCCCGGCAATGGCCTGCATGGTAGGCACATAAGCGAAGCTGATTCCCATAATCACGGGAAGTCCTGAGCCAATCCGCAGCTTTCCTTTGCCCAGCGGGTAGAGCTGCACCAGTGTTGTAAGCGCCGATACCACAAGAGCTGCCTGAATTAAAATGACAGAATCTCTGTCTGAAAGCCCTCCTGCCCCCGCAACAATAATCGCAGGAGTCACGCAGCCTACAATCATTGCCACCACATGCTGCAATGCCAGCGGAAACGCCTGCCCCATGGACGGTTTTCCGTACAAGTCAAACAGTAGCGCAGATGTATTTTATTTTTTCTCCATCTTAACCTTATTCCTCCTTTTCTCAGGCAGCAGTCCAAATGCCGCCTGTTCCTGCAGGCTCCTTCTGTCATGGAAAACCTGCGAAACCATCAAGCTCTGTTGTCTGAAAACGAAAAACCGGTTTCATGCACTATGAACATAATTTTATCTTTCCGTGCCGTGTGTTCTCGTGCAATTTGTACAAATACTGTTCTCAATGGTTTTATCTTATCATGCTTTTTACCGGAATGCAAGCAAAATAATAATTTTTTATCATAATAATAAATTTTTCATTTTTCTATTGATTTTTGAAAATCACCTGTTATAATGGGCTTAGAAAGACGGCTGCACAAGACAGTCAAAACTAAAGGAGGATCGTATCATGTGCAATTCATCAGGACGTCCCATTCAGTGGACCCTCAACCGTATGCCAGGAAGCGACGACGCCAGACTTTCCCACATGTCTTTGGCAGAAATGGAAAAGGCAGGCAAGTTCCACAAAAGTTTTCCTCAATATGAGGCAACTCCCCTGACGCCGCTGCCCGGGCTGGCTGAATACCTGGGGCTGAAACGCCTTTTTGTGAAGGATGAATCTTACCGGTTCGGCCTGAATGCTTTCAAAGTGCTGGGCGGCTCTTATGCCATTGCCAGACATATTGCCAAGGAGCTGGGCAGAGATATCAGCGAAATTTCCTATGATGTGCTGACATCCAAAGAGCTGCGGGAAGAATTCGGGCAGGCCACCTTCTTCACCGCCACAGACGGAAACCATGGCCGGGGCGTAGCCTGGGCTGCCAACAAACTGGGGCAGAAATGCGTGGTCCGGATGCCCAAGGGCACCACTAAAACCCGTCTGGAAAACATTGCCAGAGAAAACGCCGCCGTTACCATTGAAAATCTCAACTATGACGACTGCGTCCGCATGGCTGCGAAGGAAGCGGAAGAGACTACACGGGGCATTATGGTTCAGGACACTGCCTGGGAAGGGTATGAAGAAATCCCCACCTGGATTATGCAGGGCTACGGCACACTGGCTCTGGAAGCAGACAAACAGCTTCAGGAATACCAAAGCCGCCCCACCCATATTTTCATCCAGGCAGGCGTCGGCTCCCTGGCCGGAGCTGTCATCGGCTATTTTGCCAATCGTTTTAAGGAAAATCCCCCGGTGATGGCAGTCGTGGAAGCCGGCGCGGCAGACTGTCTGTACCGCTCCGCACTGCAGGCGGACGGAAGCCAGGTCAACGTGACAGGCGATATGCTCACCATTATGGCAGGACTGGCCTGCGGGGAAGCCAACACTGTTTCCTGGGATATCCTGAGAAACCATGCCGATGCATTTATTTCCTGCCCGGACTGGGTCAGCGCCAACGGAACCCGCATTTACGGCGCTCCCACAGGAGAGGACAAACGGGTCATTTCCGGCGAATCCGGTTCTGTTACCCTGGGCCTTGTCCATGCCCTGATGACAAATCCGGACTATCAGGATTTGAAAGATGCATTGAAGCTCAACGAGAACTCTGAAGTTCTTCTGGTTTCCTCTGAAGGAGACACCGATCCGGACCGTTACCGGGAGATCACCTGGGAAGGGCTGTGCGGAAGCGATAAGGAACCATTTGCTGATATTAAATAAGAATAAACATAAAGGAGATACATACCATGGCAGATTTTGCAAAAATCAAAGAACAGGCGCAAAGCTACAGCGCAGACATGAACGCATTTTTACGGGCAATCGTGAAAAATCCCGGCGAAAGCTGCGACGAAAAAGCCCATATCGACACCATTGCGGCAGAGATGGAAAAAGTCGGATTCGACCAGGTTCAGATTGATCCCCAGGGAAATGTCATTGGCTACATGGGAACCGGGGACAGAATCATAGCCTATGACGCCCACATCGACACGGTGGGAATCGGCAATCTGGACAACTGGGATTTCGACCCCTATGAAGGTTATGAAAATGAGACAGAAATCGGCGGCCGGGGCGTTTCCGACCAGTGCGGCGGCATTGTTTCCTCCGTTTACGGGGCAAAAATCATGAAGGATTTAGATCTGATTCCAAAAGACTGCAAAATCATGGTTGTGGGAACGGTTCAGGAGGAGGACTGCGACGGCCTTTGCTGGCAGTATATTATCAATGAAAATAAGGTGCGCCCGGAATTTGTGGTATCCACAGAACCCACCGACGGCGGCATCTACCGGGGACAGCGGGGACGCATGGAAATCCGCGTGGATGTGAAAGGCATTTCCTGCCACGGTTCCGCACCGGAACGGGGAGATAACGCCATCTACAAAATGGCGGACATTCTTCAGGACATCCGGGCATTAAATGAAAACGACGCCAAAGACACCACCGAAATCAAGGGACTGGTGAAAATGCTGGATCAAAAGTACAACAAGGACTGGGAAGAAGCACGTTTCCTGGGCAGAGGCACTGTTACCGTTTCCCAGATTTTCTATACCTCTCCCAGCCGCTGCGCCGTTGCCGACTCCTGTTCTATTTCTTTAGACCGCCGCATGACCTTCGGAGAAACCTGGGAAAGCTGCTTAGAGGAAATCCGCGCGCTGCCCAGCGTGAAAAAATACGGAGACGACGTGCAGGTATCCATGTACCGCTATGACCGTCCCTCTTATACCGGATGCGTCTACGAAATCGAATGTTACTTCCCAACCTGGGCCATCCCCAAGGAGCACAAGGTAACCCAGGCATTGGAAGCCGCTTACACCGGACTGTACGGTGACAAACGGATCGGCGCGCCGGAAACCCTTAAAATGCGCCAGGAACGTCCCCTGACAGATAAATGGACGTTTTCTACCAACGGCGTTTCGATTATGGGACGAAACAATATTCCCTGTATCGGCTTTGGGTCGGGTGCAGAGGCTCAGGCCCATGCGCCCAATGAAAAGACCTGGAAGCAGGATCTTGTAACCTGCGCTGCAGTATATGCCGCGCTGCCAGAAGAGTATTTTAAAGGATAAATCATCATTTTATTTAACAGGAGGACATTATGAAAACATTACAGGATTACATTGATAAACTGAACAAACTGAATTTTAAAGACATGTACAACGGGGACTTTTTCCTTACCTGGGAAAAAACGGACGAAGAACTGGAAGCTGTGTTTACCGTGGCGGACGCTCTCCGTTTTATGAGAGAAAATAATATTTCCACCAAGGTATTTGAAAGCGGCCTGGGAATTTCTCTGTTCCGTGACAATTCCACACGCACCCGCTTCTCTTTCGCCTCCGCCTGCAATTTACTGGGACTTGAAGTACAGGATCTGGACGAGGGAAAATCTCAGGTAGCACACGGAGAAACAGTCCGTGAAACAGCAAATATGATTTCTTTTATGGCTGACGTAATCGGCATCCGGGACGATATGTACATCGGAAAAGGAAATAAGTATATGCATGAGGTTGTGGACGCTGTGGCCCAGGGCAATAAAGACGGCATTCTGGAGCAGAAACCCACACTGGTAAACCTTCAGTGCGACATTGACCATCCCACACAGGCAATGGCCGATATGCTCTACATCATTCATGAATTCGGCGGCGTGGAAAATCTGAAAGGCAAAAAACTGGCCATGACCTGGGCTTACTCTCCCTCCTACGGAAAACCGCTTTCTGTTCCTCAGGGAATCATCGGCCTGATGACACGATTTGGCATGGACGTAGTTCTGGCCCATCCGGAAGGATATGAGGTATTCCCGGAAGTGGAAGCCGTTGCCGCTGAAAATGCCAAAAAATCCGGCGGAACCTTCACCAAAACCAACAGTATGGCAGAAGCCTTCCAGGATGCTGACATTGTATATCCCAAGAGCTGGGCGCCCTTTGCCGCAATGGAAAAACGTACCGAACTTTACGGAAACGGCGATACTGCCGGCATTCAGGCATTGGAAAAAGAACTTCTGGCCCAGAATGCGCAGCACAAAGACTGGGCATGCACCGAGGAGCTTATGTCCACCACCAAAGACGGCAAAGCTCTCTACATGCACTGTCTGCCTGCAGACATTTCCGGTGTAAGCTGTGAAGAAGGGGAAGTGGACGCTTCTGTATTTGACCGCTACCGCAACCCGTTATATAAGGAAGCAAGCTTCAAGCCCTACATCATTGCCGCTATGATTTTCCTTGCAAAATTCGCTGACCCTGCAGAAATCCTCAAAAAATTAGAAGAACAGGGAACACCCCGGATTTTCCAATAATTCCTGTCCTGCAGCCTCCTGACAAAAAACAGGCTGCAGGAGCCTCCCGATTGTGAAAGGATTGTCAACTGTTATGAAGAAAAAGAAACGAATTGTGATTGCTCTGGGCGGAAATGCCCTGGGCAATACCCTCCCGGAACAGATGAAAGCTGTGAAAATTACGGCAAAAGCAATTGCAGACTTAGTTGAAGAAGGCTGTGAAGTGGTGGTGGCCCATGGAAACGGCCCTCAGGTGGGCATGGTCAATAATGCCATGATTGCCCTGACCCACGAGGACGAGCATCAGCCCAACACGCCCCTGTCTGTCTGTGTCGCCATGAGTCAGGCCTATATCGGATACGACCTGCAGAACGCCCTGCGGGAAGAGCTGTTAGACCGGGGCATTACGGAGCTTCCGGTAGCCACCATGATTACCCAGGTACGGGTGGACGAAAACGACCCTGCCTTCCAGGCTCCCTCTAAGCCCATTGGAAAATTTGTATCCCAAGAACAGGCGAGAATGATGGAAGAAAAATTCCACTATATCATGAAAGAGGACTCCGGCCGGGGCTACCGCCGTGTGGTGGCTTCCCCGAAGCCTGTGGAAATCATTGAAATCAATACGATCCGCACCATGGTGAATTCCGGCGATCTGGTGATTGCCTGCGGCGGCGGAGGAATTCCGGTGATCCGCCAGGGAAACCACTTAAAAGGCGCAAGCGCAGTGATTGACAAGGATTTTGCAAGCTGCCTGATGGCAAAAGAATTAGACGCAGATTTCCTGATTATCCTCACTGCCGTAGAGCAGGTGGCATTGAACTTCGGAAAACCGAATGAAACCTGGCTGAAGCAGGTATCTCTCAAGGAAGCGGAGGAATATATCAGACAGGGACATTTCGCCCCCGGCTCCATGCTGCCGAAGGTACAGGCGGCCGTGGACTTCGCCGGCTCCAAGCCCGGACGCAAAGCATTGATTACCCTGCTGGAGAAATCCAGAGACGCCATTCAGGGAAAGACAGGGACTATGTTTTCTATGTAAGCTGCCTAATCCGGAGTAATATTTGACGCATACTGCCCAAAGGGCCAGAATTCCCTGAAGCACATTTAATGCTTTGAGGAACTCTGGCCCTTTGAGGGAATGTACGGATGAAGCGCTGGTTCAGGACAGCCCTTTTGCTGTTTCATCTTTCTGCGCAACTCAGACTTTTGGATTCCATATCAGCCGTTATTTTGAAATGTACCGGCCTGCTTCATGCTCCTTCGAACTTCAGTCTTTTCTCTCCTGTCACTGCTCAAATGTTATTTTCTCCATCACGTCCAGTATTGCCTGTTTCATTTTATCATGCAGATACACTTGGTTCAAACTCCGCTTATGATATTTCAGATACGTTTTTTCTGTATACTGTATCAGTATGCTTGTAAAAAAACGCTCCCAGCTAAAATATTCCTGACTCTCTATAAAATCCTGAGGATGCTGCAGAATATTCTGTATTTCCTTACCATCAATCAAACCTGATTTTAAAATCATCCATTCAAATGATTCCGGAAGATAACATTTTGTATCGGGGTATACCTTCATGTATTGAGACAATTCATTCATTTCAGGGCCAATGGAAGCTCCATCCGCAATCACAAGCACACTTTTCTGCTCCATCTTCTTTAATGCATCCCTGATCTTTGATTTTCCGCCTGCGCTTTCACATTTTATCTGCAAATCACCGCATACCTTCCTGAAAAAATCATAGCCTGAGTTAGAATCTTCCACAAGAACCCCGTCTGGCTTCACTTCCTCTGAAATTTCTTCATTTCCATAAATATGGTAAAATTCATTATATTCCCTTTTCATATCATGGTATTTCCCGGAAGAATGTATCCCATATATTTCTTCCACAGAATACGGCAGATTAACCAGATCTTCCCTTGTAATAATTACAAAATAATTGTCAGACTCCCTTGCCATTCTTGCAAACTCATCTGTTTTAAGAAACAGGTTATCCTCATCAAGAAAAATAATATAATCCTGCAGCGTCGGCAATACCAGTTTCCAGTCAAGCTCCTCCAACGTACGGCATTTCTTTTCACACCGCACTTCAACCCCGGAGCTGTCACCCCGCCTTGCCGCAAGCGCAATCATAGTATATAACGTGGTTTTTCCCGTGGCGCTGTCGCCCCGGATAATCGTGATATTCCTTTTGATATCAAATTCATACCGAAGCCTGTTATTCTGCACCACCACATGATATTTTCCCTTCATCTCTTACCGCTCCTTTATCCCAAGAGCCTCATTTAGATATTCTGCATATCCATGAACCATTCTTCCTGTATTCAGCATCAGGGCGTCAAATTCTCCTGCCGAACTGAAATCCAACACATGATGGAGATTGATGGTCAGCTCCTTCCTTTTTCCAATTTCCACAATCCATTTTGCACAGTTATCTCCGCAGGACGACGCATTAAATATTTTTCCTGATTGATCAAATGCCATCAGCATCAATGTTTTCACTCCCCCGGATATCTCCTTTGTGGAAATCGGCCCCAATACCGGACTCTCAATCAAATGGGGGCTAATCACCTTTGACTTATCAATGTCTCTTATCATTTCTACAGACAATGGATCTGTCACCCATTCATCTTCATACTGATTATCAAAATATGTGGGAGGATGATAAACAGAATTTTCAATATCTCCAAAAATAATTTTCAGCATATGCCCTCTGCACCTCCAAAACCATTTTTTTAACTATTCTTATTATAATTCTTTTAGCCCTCTCAAAGCAACTGCAAAATAAAACATCAAAGCATTGATGCCCATTCCCAAATCACTGTTTCGTATTCCTGAGCTTCCGGGAGACTTCTGCAAATCATTTGACTTATATTCTCTGGGTTTTCCGGTAATACTCCCCAGGAGTCACGCCGCATTCCTTTTTAAACATCTTAAAGAAATGGTTGTAGCTGCTGAATCCGCACATCTGGCAGACATCACGGACAGACAACCCCTGCAGAAGATATTTTTTACTTAAATCTATCCGCGCCCGGGTAATATAGGAATGCAGCGTCAGCCCTGCACTCTTTTTAAATTCCCTGGAAATATGCTCGCCGGAAACAAAAAATTCCTCTTCCAGTCTGTTCAGGGAAAGATCCTCCGTCAAATGCTGACTGATATATTCAAAAACATCATCCAAGATCAGCATTTTCTTCTGATGGAACTGGTGCACCTGGTCGCTCTGGATACAGGTACGCAGAAACAGCACCAGAAAAGTGGTAAACAGGCTTTTTTCATACAATTCCGTTCCCAGTTTAATTTCCTCGTCTTTTAATGCGTCCAGCTTCACTACCATATTCCGAAGCAGCATAGAAGATCTCATTTCCCCGGGGATCACGGCTGTATCATAAGGAGCAAACCGGAAGTTTTCTGCCAGATTACAGGTGGAATCGGAAAGGGCCGCCAGGGATTCTTCTGAAACCGCCAGGCAAAGCAGGCGGCAGGCGGTTTTCTGCGAGGAGGCCAGAATCTCCCGGGTCTGCCCCGGCTTTAGAAAAATAATATCCGAAGGGCAGCAGGAAGAATATCCTGTTTCAAGAAACTGGCAGGTTCCCCGGAGAACAAAAATGATGTGGTAACAGCTGCCGGAACGGAAGGTGCGGCGGGTTCCGGGATTCAGGTTGTATTGTTTTATTTTGAATAAATTCGGCATGGGGGACTCCATTCTGGGTGGGGGGATTTTTCTATATTGGAAACGGACGGCAAATCGGGGCTTCCCTTCCTCACGCAAACTGGGCAACATTCTGGTGAACTAACTGCTAACTTCGACTAAGTGATTCAGGAAAGCCTTCATCACTAAATCTCCGTAAGCAGTGGATTTCACCTCCATTAAGACCGCCCGTGAACCGTTTCCTTAGAGGAAGAGAAGCCCCGATTCGCCTGTGCATCGAAATATATAAAAATCTCCTGCATCAATATTTCATATTATTATATCAAAAAATGATAATTATTTCATCTGTTTTCTCACTATAATTCTGATTAGATACTATAAAATTTGCGTGCGAAAGGACAATCCTGTAGCAACCTCCGCAGCCACATATAAAAAGGAGAAATATCATGCAGCACTATCCTAACCTGTTTTCCCCCATTAAAATCGGGAACACAACCGTAAAAAACCGTATTTTCATGCCGCCCCTGTCCACCAACCTGGCTGACAAGGGTTATGTGACAGACGCTTTAATTGAACACTACTCCAACCGGGCCAAGGGCGGTGTTGGCCTGATTATCACAGAAGTAACAACGGTGGAGCCTGTTTATACTTATCTGCCGGGAGACATGTCTATCTATGATGACAGCTACATACCGGGCTGGAAGAAACTGGTAGATGCTGTGCACCAGTACGATACCAAGATTTTATCACAGCTGTTTCACCCGGCATATATGGCATTTCCCATTCCCGGAACCCCTCAGCTGATTGCCCCCTCCAATGTGGGCCCCTATTATGCCAAATCAGCGCCGCGGCCCGTCACTGTGGAAGAACTTCATACCATTGTATGGCAGTTCGGCGAAGCGGCCCGCCGCTTTCAGCAGGCAGGAGGCGACGGCGTGGAAATCCAGGCAGCCCATGCCCACGGCCTGTTAGGCGGTTTTCTCACACCCCTTTACAATAAACGCACCGACGAATACGGCGGAGATATCAACGGGCGCCTGCGCCTGACTCTGGAAGTGATTGAAGCCATCCGAACACAATGCGGAGAAGATTTTATCATTGACGTACGGATTTCCGGAGACGAATACAGTGACGGCGGCCTCACATTAAACGACATGATTTATGTGTCAAAACAGTTAGAAAAAGCAGGCGTAGATTTTATCCATGTATCCGGCGGCAACACCATCAAGCGGGGCAGCTCCATGCCTGCGCCGGGCACTTCGCCGGCTCCTCACGCCCACGCCTCGGAAGAAATCCGCAGACACCTGACCATTCCGGTTTCCACCGTGGCCCGCATTAACGAACCCTGGATTGCAGAAGAACTGATCGCAAACGGTAAAACGGATATCTGTATGATTGGCCGGCCCAACCTCTGCGACAGTGAATTTGCCAACAAAGCCGCCGCCGGCAAAACAGACGACATCCGGCCCTGTATCGGCTGCGGCCGCTGCCTGACGGGAATCATGTTCGGCAAGCCCATTGCCTGCACCGTCAATCCTTCTGTAGAATCCGATACCATAGCGCCTGCGCCGGAACAGAAAAAAGTCCTGGTCATCGGCGGCGGCCCGGCAGGAATGGAAGCGGCTTATACCGCCAAAATGCGGGGACATGAAGTGGTTCTCTGCGAAAAAAATCAGGAGTTGGGCGGACTGCTGCGCCTTGCGGCTGTGCCAATCGGAAAACAGGAGCTTTGCAAAGTAATCAAATTCATGGCCAGAAGGCTTTTCCAGGCAGGAATCGAAGTCCGCTTAAACTGCCAGGTCACTCCGGAAATGATTTCCTCTGAATTTGAAGGATACGAGATCCTCTGCACCGCCGGCGCAAAACCAAAGGAAATTAAAGCGTTCCAATGCTTCAAACAGACAATGACTGCAGACGACGTTCTGTCCGGCCAGGGCTTTCCAGGACGGAAAATTGTAATTCTCGGCGGCGGCTCTGTAGGCTGTGAAACCGCAGATTACCTGGCTCCTTTGATTGACGACAAATTCCCTGCCAACCGGGACGTAACCGTCATTGAAATGACCGATACCCTGATGGCCGGGGAAGGGGGCCCCGCAAAAAGCGCGCTGACCCAGCGGCTCATCCTCAAAGGCGTCAAACTGGAATTAAACAGCGTTGTTACAAACGTGGACGAAGCCTCTATTACTTATGAAAAAGACGGCAGAGAATATGTAATAAACGATGCTGATACGCTGATTTTTGCCGTAGGCTACACCCCGGCGCCTGTCGCCTGCAGCCACGCCCATATTCTGGGAGACTGTGACAAAGTGGGGAACTTAAAAGACGCCATCACGGCAGCTCATCATTTTGCAAAAACAATTTAAAATTTTACATAACAAAGGAGAACAACTACTATGGGAAAAAAATTATTAGAACCAATCCAAATCGGCAGCATGACGCTGAAAAACAGAATTATGTTTCCTCCGCTGACTACCGGCTATGAGGAACGGGACGGCTCCATCGGCCCAAGAAGCCTTAATTTCTATGAACGTCTGGCCAAAGGAGGAACTGCATACATTGTAATCGGCGATGTTGCGCCTGTCCGCACTGCCTCTCCTACCCCGATGCTCTATGACGACAGCCAGATTCCGGCATTTCAAAAACTGGCGGACGCGCTGCATGCCCACGGAAGCAAACTGGCCCTGCAGATTTTCCATCCGGAATATGATGTACAGGGCGTGGGCCGGCTGATTATGGGCGCAAACATGGCAAGAAAAGCCGCCAAAGACGCACAGGATGCCGGAAACCAGGAAGAAGCTGCAAAACAGACGGAGCTTGCCGAAAAAACCACTAAAGAAGCCTATGCCAAACTCCGCCACGACATGCAGCATTTTGTAGATGAAGCCACCATTGATCAGTTAGCCCAAATCCGCCAGAGCATTGCCAGCTGTGCAAAAAGAGCGGAGCAGGCCGGCGCAGACGCCATTGAAATCCACGGCGACCGTCTGCTTGGCTCCATGTGCTCCACCCTTTTAAACCACCGCACAGACGCATACGGCGGCAGCCTTGAAAACCGCACCAGATATTCCCTGGAAGTTGTGGCGGCCATCAAAGAAGCCGCTCCCTCCCTGGCTGTGGAATACAAGCTTCCGGTGATCACTGTCAATCCAGACGGCTCCCTCCGCGGCAAAGGAGGCCTTTTGGAAGAAGAAGCCGTTTCTTTTGCAAAACTTCTGGAACAGGCAGGGGTGGATATGATTCAGGTGGCCCAGGCAAACCACACTGGAAATATGGGCGACACCATTCCGCCTATGGGCGCCGTTCCCTATAACTGGACCCTTCCCGCCGCAAAAAAGGTGAAACATGCTGTTTCCATCCCCATTGCCACAGTGGGAAGAGTTGTCACCGCAGAAGCCGGCGAACAGATGTTGGAACAGGGCGAGGCAGATGTTATCGGATACGGAAGATCTCTGCTGACAGACCCGGATATTGCCAGCAAGACAGAGGCCGGAGAATGCATCCGGGAATGTTTGAACTGCAACAAAGGCTGTGTGGACGCCATTCAGAACCGCCGGTATATTTCCTGCGTTCTCAATGCAGAAAACGGCGATGAAGCAACCGTTTTCCTGAAAGAAGCTTCCTCTGCCAAAAAAGTTGCCGTAATAGGCGCAGGAATTGCAGGATTAGAAGCTGCCCGGGTTGCGGCAAAACGGGGCCATCATGTAACCCTCTTTGAAAAAGAAAACAAAATCGGCGGGCAAATCCATTTAGCCGCTGTACCGCCCAGAAAAAACGAAATTCTCAGGGCTGTCACTTATTATGAAAAAATACTGCCCACCCTTTCTGTGGAGTTAAAACTGAACACTCAGCCCTCCGCTGCAGAATTAAACGGCTTTGACACTGTAATTGCCGCAGTGGGCGCCCACAATATGCCCCTCCCCATGCCGGCAGAAAACAGCAAGATCCTCTCCGCCTGGGATGTTTTAGCAGGAGCGGAAATTTCCGGTACATGCGCCGTTTTAGGCGGCGGACTGGTGGGAACGGAAACCGCCGAATACCTGGCGGCCTGGGGTCATAAAGTGCTTATCATAGAAATGATGGACAAAATTGCAGCCGGAGAATCCGGAACTGTTATGCCGTTAATTACAAAAGATTTTGAAACCCACAACGTAGAGCAATATGTAAACACGAAAGTAAAAGAAATCCGGGACAATGTGATCTACGCAGTCAATACTGCTGACAACACAGAACTTACCCTTCAGGCAGACACCATTGTCAATGCGCTGGGCTCTAAGAAAAACACATTTGACACAGCCGGCATTACTGCTCCGGTCACTTACATCGGGGACTGCTCCGGTGAACGGACTGCAGATATTGCGGCGGCAATCCGCAGCGGATACCATGCGGCAAATGAAATCTGACAGCAATGATTATCAATTTTTGCCCATCTCTTGATTTCAGACAGAAACAGCAGTAAAATAATACCAGTATTTTTATACTGCCAATGAAATTACATTATATCAAGGAGATGAAATTATGTACGAAATGAAACCCGAATATTACACCGGAATAGCAGCGATTGACAAAGAGCATACCAGACTTTTTGAGCTGGCGCAGGAAACTAAGGATTTACTTTGTGATGATTTTATCCTGGATAAAACAGACAACTTAGTGCACCTGATTTCCGAATTAATCAACTACACCCGGACACATTTTTCTCATGAGGAAGAATATCAGAGAAGCATCAACTATCCCGATATTGAGAAGCATATTGCCCTGCACCGCAAATTCGAAGATAAGCTGATGGAATTTAATCTGGATTTTCTGGGCGATGACTATAGCAGCCAGAATGAAACTGTGGAAGAACTGCTTGGATTTCTGACCTCCTGGCTGATCAACCATATTCTGCAGATAGATATGCAGTATGTTCAAAAATAACGGATATTCAACATACATACAGGGGGCTGCCGCAAAGCGAAGCCCCCTGTATATGTGCCTGAACCTGACCGGCCCGGAGCGTATTTGAAACATGCTCTGGCCCTTACAGTTCTTCCGGTATAATCACTGCCGCCACCAGGTACACAAAAATTCCTGTGGTTGTGCATCCCAGCAATACAAACAGCAGGCGGATAATTGTGGGGTCAATATTAAAGTACTCGCCGACGCCTCCGCACACGCCGCAAATCACCCGGTTGTTTCTTGACTTAAATAATCTTTTTTCCATATCAATTCCTTCTTTCTGTTTTTCCTTATGAACAGTTCCTGTTACTCTGTAAAAGAGACACTCACCTCTCCCACATTGCACTCAATATCCATCTCCCGGCTTCCATCACTTTCAATTTCACGCCCGGAGCCCAGTCCGCTGTACTCATCACCTCCGATACGCACACTTCCCACCGCGCACTCTATGTTATAACTGTAATCGGATTCTTTTCCCGCAGCGGTTACCTGAATCTGCCCGATGCCGCATTCCAGCTCCACCGCATCGGCTTCCATGCATTCTACATACAGTTGGCCCATCCCTGCGCTTAAGTCCAGGCTTTCTGCTGCAATCTCTGACAAGCTGATCTGCCCTGCATCCACCTGGGCGCACAATTCTTCTTTGGCTGTCAGTTTTTCATTGACGCTGCATACCCCTGCATCTACATTAATACTAATATCCTTCGCTGTCAATGGCATATTGATATCAATATATCCTGCATTCTGCTCTATATTGACAGAATCCAGCCACATATCCTCCATTACTGTTTCCGGAATCTGCACCGTAATCCTGGAACTGTCATTTCCCCGCACACGGCTGGCCCCCTCCTCTTCAATATATAACGTTTTGCCGCTGGTGTAAGCCTTCACCCGCCGTCTGTGGTTTTCCTTCCGGTAATCTACAAAAATATAAATGGTTTCCTCATCTTTTCCGCTTTTTTCTATGGTAATTCCGCCGTAATCCACATCCAGCTCCAGCTCCCTTATCTCTTTCCAGGAAAATTCAAAGGATTCAGAGTCCTTGCTTTCCCAGTCCATGCTCCCGTCTCCCCAACCATTGCGCTCATAGATATAGGGAATATGCCGGATAGGCCCGATGGAAAATTCTCCCTGCTCCACATCGTCCCAGAACTCTGAAAAACGAAAACCGATTCCAAGTCCCACTGTACAGAATATACTGCCCAAAATCACCAGAATCAATGTAATAATCAATGCCGCCTTTGTAAAATTCTTCATGCTCTCTGCTCCTTTCCGGAAAATATGCTTCTCCACAGCCTACTGATAACCCCGCATATCCACGGCACCAGTTTTCCGCATACCCATACGCACAGAACGGTGGCCAGAATTGCCAGAGCCAGCAGCAGCAATCCCACTCCTGTCAATGCAAATCCCACTGCCAGATTACCAGTGATAAACTGGCCGATTCCTATGCCGAACAGCACTCCTCCAGAAATGTAAAGGGCTCCTGCAGTGCATACCGCAGCAATGGCAATCCCAAAAACGCTTCCTCCCAGACCGGTTATCACACCCAGCCAAATGGGGCTTGTGATAACTGCAATTGCTATAATCAGCAGAATTTCCATCCCTGACCTTCCGCTGTAAGTGGAGCGGCCGTCTCCGCTGTTACTGTAACCGGATTTCTGCTCCTCATAGGTAAAGCCTTTCCCTTCTCCATAACCGGAGCTTCTCTGTTCTCCATAGGCAAAGCCTTTTCCTTCTTCATAGCCGGAGCTTTCCTGCTCCTCATAATCATACGTATCGCCGCTGAACTGGCTCTGGCTGCTTTCTGCCCGGGAACTGTCCCCGCTGTGCTGCTCTTTGCCGGTTCCGGCGCCTGGCTGCTGCCCGCCTGCCGGTTTCCGGATGGATATGGGATGCTTCTGCTCAAACCGGCTGTCCTCAAACCCATGCTCCGTAAACACTCCGGTATCTGTCTCCATTCCCAAATCTGTTTTGATGGATTCCGGGCCTGTTTCCATTCCCAAATCTGTCTTAATGGTAGCCGCCACTTTCTCCGGCGATTCTAATTCTCTCAAAATCCGCGCTTCATTTTCCACTCCTGCATCTTCAAAATAACTCTGGTAGTAAGACAACGCTTCCTTTCTCTCTTCTTCTGCTACATCCTTCAGCAGCCGTTCTAACTGCCTCATAAATTCCTCTCTGCTCATGCCGTCTCTCCTCCCGAAAATAACATTGTAATTTTAGAAGAATAATTTACCCATTCTGTGCGGTACAATTTCAACTGCGCTGTTCCCTTCTCTGTAATCTTATAATATCTGCGGTTTCTGCCTCCGCATTCCACATCATAGACTTCCAGACAGTCATCCTTCTGCAGGCGCCGCAGCACCGGATACAGGGTAGATTCCGATACGTCTATGGCCTGCCGTACATCCTGGGTGATCTTGTAACCATACGTGCCCTCCTCTTCCTTGCACACAACCGCAAGAACGATTGCGTCTAAAAGAGCTGCACCTGTGTTAAATACCATGCCATCACTCCTCACTGTTTTTGTTCAAAACTCCTTGCGGTTCTTCACCGCAGCGGCTTTTTTAAAGTATTATTTAGAATATATTACTATTTTTCAAATATTACTATTCTCTAAATATTACTATTTTATATTTAATACTATACGCTGTATAATATTATTTGTCAACAATTATTTAAAAAAATTCAGGGCTCCTGTTTTTTCTGACAGCCTGGCTTCAAACCAGATGCAGCGCCAAACAGACCTCCATCCAGGATTCTCCGTCTTTTTCCCGGATTCCGGCAGTTATTTCCCCTTCCATCTGATGCATTAACTGCCTGCAGATATACAGTCCCAGTCCGCTTCCGGGATTTTTCCCCACATTGCTGCCCCGAAAAAAGCTGTCAAAAATATGAGGCAGCTCTTTGGAGGAAAGCCCGCATCCGGTATTTTGGACAACAATGATATATTCTTCTTCCTCCCGTCTGGACTGAATCCGGATCTTTCGGCCGTCGCCGTATTTGACGGCATTCTCCACCACGTTCTGCAAAGCTTCTGTCAGGCGGGCTGAATCCCCCCAGACCAGACAGTTGGAATACGGCTCCATTTTAAATTCCAACTGATAAAGCTCCATCTTTTCTTCATAATATATGCGAATTTCTTCCAAGATTTCTCCCACATAAATTTCCCTGTTTTCCACCTGAAAACTCAGAAAATCTTCATTGGAAGCCTTCACAATTTCACTGACATAGGTTTCGATTTCTTCTGCTTTTTCTTTTATTTTCCCTGCAATCTCCTGCTTTTTTGATTCTTCCCGGTAAAGATTTCTGCACAAAGCCTGGGCATACAGATGAATGGCGCTTAAAGGAGTTTTGATATCATGGGACAAGGACAGAAGCAGAACCTTTTTCTCCTTCTGCAGCTCCAGCTCCCTTGTCTTAGTTTCCTCCAAACTTTCCCGCAGTAAATCCATGCCCCACATAAATTTTCCAAAAAAGCGGTCTTTGTTTTCCTTCAGCGGAAGGGTGAGGTTGCCCTTAGAAAGCTCATAGGGAAGCTGAACGAATCTGGTGAAGGGCCGCAGGATTTTCTGCCTTACATACCACAGAACCAGCAGCGTCAAAAGAAGGAAAAAACCTGCAATTCCATTTACCAGAACCCGCACCGGGCCGTCGGAAATTTTCCCGGAAACGTAATATACCTTATAATATGCCAGTTCGGTGGCAATTACCGCATATTCCTCCTCTCCATTTTTCCAGAATTTCTCCGGTTCCCGGCTGTCTCCCGCTGGATACGGCAAAACAGAAAGCCCGGTCACAAAGGGATAATCTGTCCCTTTCGAATAACCGGACAACTCTTTCAGGCTCTCTGCCGCCCGCCCTGTCTGCTGTTCAAAATCTGCAATCGTCCGCTCCAACCGGTTGAGGGCAATCCGGTATTCCCTGCTTGTTTCTGACAGTTCTGTCCCAGAAAGCAGCCCGTTAACGAGACATAACGCCGCAAGGCCGCCCAAAAGGACAGCCAGCAGCAATTGGTTGATTTTTTTCATATCTTCCCTTTCACTCAAACCGGTAGCCGATTCCCCAGACGGTCAGAATCCGTTCCGGTTTTTTAGGATTTTGTTCCAGCTTCTCCCTCAGCCACCGAATATGCACGGTCAGGGTTTGAATCTCGCTTTCACTGTCAAATCCCCAGATTTTACAGAATAATTCTTCCTTGGGAATGGCTTTTCCCTTATTTTCCATCAGATACAGCAGCAGGTCAAATTCCCGGGCCGTTACCGAAACCTCCCGGCCGTCCCGGTAAATGTGCCGGCCCACCTTATCCAGCCGCAGACTGCCCTCTGTGATCTCATCTGCAGAATACCTTCTCTGGAAAATCCCCCTGACCTTTGCCAGCAGAATGTCAATGTCATAAGGTTTTTCAATATAGTCATCCGCTCCCAGAAACAGCCCGTTCAGCTTATCTTCCTTTCCGCCTTTGGCGCTTACAATAATAATGGGCGTATTGTCATGCTGCCGGATTCTGCTGCAGACGCCGAAACCATCCATGCCGGGAAGCATCACATCCAGAATCAGCAGTTTTGCTCCTTTTTCCTCATAGAGCTTAAGGCCCTCTTCCCCGGAGCCTGCCAGGTACACGTCATAGCCCTCCGCCTGCAGGAAATCTGAGAGCAATTCCCCCAGCTCCTTATTATCTTCCACCACAATAATATCTGCCATGCCACACCTGCCGTTTCCTTACCAGCCCATCTCAATGAGCCAGTTGTTCAGCTTCCGTTCCCGCTGCTTCTCCTGACTGTCCGGGCCATCCATTGCAAGCTCTCCCCTAATATTTCCATCCACAATATACAAAACCCTGCTGCATTTTGCCGCTACCTTCATGTCATGGGTCACCAGCATAATTGTAGTTCCCTCCTGATTCAGTTTATTCAGCTCCTGCATCACGTCCTCCGACGCGCTCCGGTTCAGGGCCCCGGTGGGTTCATCTGCAAAGATGATTTCCGGCTTATTGATCAGGCTCCGGCAGATGCAGGCCCGCTGAAGCTGCCCGCCGGACACCTCGGTAATATCATTTTCCGCCACATCGCTGATTCCCAGTTTCCGCATCAGCGCCAGACAGAATTCATTGATTTCCTGTCTGCTGCGTCTTTTGTCTGCCTGATAAGCCGGAAGCAGAATATTGTCCATAATGGAAAGGTTTTTCATCATGTGCATCTGCTGAAAAATAAATCCCATGCTGGTGAGACGCACTTTTGCAAGCTCCTTTTCCTTTAAATCGGTAATCCGCTTTCCGGACAAAACCACCTCTCCGGCGGTAGGCCGGTCCATGCCTGACACGCTGTACAACAGAGTGGATTTTCCGGAACCGGAAGGCCCCATCACCGCCACCAGTTCTCCCTGCTGAATTGTAAAGCTTACATTTTTCAATACGTTATTCTGCCTTTTATTGGTTACATACGTCTTGCACAAATCTTTCACACGCAATGCTTCTTTCATTTTCGCCCTCCTGTTCTTTTCCCGCAAAATCTACTCTATATTATTCATTTCCTGCACCGAGATATGTTTCACCCGCCGCATGGCCAATACGCAGGCCAGTACGGTAACTGCAAAAAGCGCGGCAGGATACGCTGCATAAATCTCCAGGGGATGGAGCACAAATTCAATTTTCTCTGCTCCCATCATCTGAAATACCCGTCCGGCCGTAAGTTCAGAAAAAGGCGTTCCGGTCAGGGTTCCCGCTGCAATGCCCGCAAACAGCACAAGCATAATCCGCTTGGTCTGCCAGCCAATCAGCGCGCCGTCAGAAAATCCGATGGATTTCAGCATTCCCATTTCTCCCCGTTCCCGAATCAGAAACATTTTCTGCATCAATACCACCACCAGAACGTTAATGGCGATAACCACTGCCAGAATCAGCAGCTTCAGCGGCTCAAGCCTTCCCGCAATATCCCCGATCATACTGCCGATAAATTCTGCCGTTGTCTCCACCTTAGCTTCCGGAAATAATTTTTGGACCCTGTCTGTCACCTCAGACAGCTCCTTTTTGTCCGGCTTCTGCTTTAAGGTGATCTGGGCGCCGAATCCCCCGGCCCCTTCTGCATAATTCAGTTCCGTTTTTTCCGTAAACCGGATTCCCTCTCCCATATTGTTCATGGACTGGTAGAGGGCGGTAAGCAGATAGGGTTTTTCTTCGCCGCCGCTGGTGATATATACGGTATCTCCCAGCTTAGCGTCAATCTTTTCCGCCACCATATGGGTCATTGCAATTTCATTTTCGTAAATTGGCGGCTGACCCTCATCATAAAAATACTGTTCCGTAGAAGTTCCAAATCCCTGTATCGCAAAGGATTTATAAGTTTTTTCCCCTTTTCTTACACGAAGTTTAAAATAAACCTCTGTCGCCGCCCGTTCCACTTCAATTCCATCCTGTTCCAGACGTTCTCTGCATTCCTCCAGGTAATCATACCATCCCTGTTTTGTTCCTTGAGCCATCAGCTCCGACACCTTATCCTCCTGATGCAGATAAAAATCACACTCTGTCAGGGCAAACCATGCTCCAATTTTTTCTGAACTGAGGGTATTGATGGAATTAATAGGCATCACCACCAGCCATACGCCGATCATACTGGTAAGCATCAGCACCAGATATTTTCTGAATTCGCTGACCACGTCATTATATGCTAAAAAGGTAGTGGCCCTTAAATGAGAACGCTTCATCTGAAAGATTCCTTTTTTCCGGAAACGCTCTCCGCTGTTCCCGTTTCGTATGGCGTCCATGGGGCTGAATTTCCTGATTTTTCCTGTGCTGTAATATCCAAACAGCACAACCACCCCCACAATCAGAACACTGATCCATAACTGAAACAGAATGCTTCCGCCGCCTTCTTCAATGACAATTTTCTCCGTCACCTGCATAAGCAGCCCCCGGCTGAACGGAATACTGGCGGCAAATCCAAACAGCGCGCCTGTCAGCGCCATCACAAAATATTTCACAATGTATAGTTTCCGGATGGAGCTGTCCCGAATGCCGATGGCCTTCATAATGCCGATTTCTTTAAAATCTTCATTTATGGTAAATACAATTGTAAATCGGAGCATAATTACAGATATGGCCATCAGACAAATGCTGACCAGCAAAATCACTGCCGCAATCACCATCTCCATAACATAAGTCGTCTTTACTAATTCTCTGCTGCAGCTGAACATCTCGCTGAAATCACAGTTGTTATATTCTGCCTGAAAAGCCTCGGCATCCCTGCAGCTGACAGAGTACAGCCTTCCATGCAGGAGGCCGCTTTCCTCTGACATCTCCTGGAAGTCATTTTGGCTTATCACACACCGCTGAGTGCCCATCATATCGGAACCCAGAAATGCATCCTTCAGCTCCCCTGCCACCTGAAATTCTTTTTCATAACCCTCTTCAGACTGAATCTTTAACTGATCGCCCGGATTCAAATGATTTTTCTCTGCCAAACGCTGTCCGATATAAATCATCCCGTCCTGCATCCCGGTGATTTCACGGTTTTCTTTATCATAGAACTTCTGCTGGCGGATGTCAAAAGGATTTAAAATTGCCATATTGTCCAAAACTGCCGTTTTTCCGTTCCCTGGTTTCAACTGGTTTTTGGAAAAAAAGAGATTCTCATCCGCAGTATAATCCTCCACCTGCGCCTGGTTTTTCAGAAATTCCTCGATCTCCCTGTCATTTTCAGAAAGCTCTCCCGAACTTCCCCCCATAGTCACAATCAGAAAATCCCCTATACCGGACTGATTCATAAAGTTTTCCACGCCGTTTAAAATAACCGCAAAGTTATTCAGGCTTCCTGCAATAAACATGGTGGACAAAAAAATAAATATCAGCAGAATCAGATTGATGGATTTCTTTCTTTTTAAGTCTTTTCTCAATATTCTGAAATACATTTGGTTCTCCCTCCCTTGTTCTGTTAACCTTAGCCCCGGCTGTGTCTGGTTCAGCCGGATGATACTGGTATTATAAAATAGGAAATATTAATAAATCCTTAAAAAGCAGAATCTTTCTGATATTTTTCTCCCTTCACACCAGAAATGGCAGATTTCCGCATTATATTGCAGAAATCCGCCATTCCCGGCCATTCTTTCCTGTTATGGAAAGAAACAGAATCATGAAGTTATTTTTGCTTTTTTGCTGAGTCCTTTGCTTCTGAGAAGTTTCTTATATGCTGACTTTTTCTTTTTCGGCACTTTAACAGTAACTTTTGAGGAAGTTTTTGAAAAAGCTTTACTCCCGACTTTTTTCAATACTGTGCTCTTAATCGTCATTTTTGTCAGCGCTTTGCAGTTATAAAATGCTTTAGCGTCAATGGTTTTTAATTTTTTGCTGTTTAATGACACTGTTTTCACTTTGACGCATCCGTAAAACCCGCTCTTTCCGATGCTTGCAACATTTTTTCCTACTTTCACAGACGTTGCTTTCTTACAGTTTTTAAATGCATTACTTCCCACTGCTGTTACTTTATAACTCACACCGCCCAGTTTAACCGTATCAGGAACCACAATTTTTTTGATATCTTTCTTCTTGCTTCCGGAAATTGTCACGGTCTTTTTGGAAACGCTGGTTACTTTATATTTATAAGCGCCCACGGTATATACCTTGCCATTTTTCACAGAAGTTTTTTCTTTTACCGTCACTTTAATCTGAGCCTTGAGGTTTTTGGGATTTGCAATACCCTCCTTCAGCGTCAGCTCACCGCTCAGAGTGCAGCTTCCTGCTTTCTGTCCATTATAGGTTCCAGGATTCCAGACAACTCCCAGGGGTTCTTTTGCTCCGCCCTCTAAGGTTACTTCTGCTGTAGTGGGAAGGGCAAGTTTATCGAAGGATGTCCCGATCACGGTCTCTATTTCTGCCAGTTCTTCCACTGCTGCAACTTTTTTTACCCCTTGAGGCGTACCGGGTTCTTCCTGATCTGAACCGTCTGTGCCCGGCGTCTGATCTCCTCCCGGATTTTGATTTCCTCCGGAATTTTGGTTCTCCTCTACTTTCACGGCAATTGCCGCCTGTTTCCCATCTGGATTTACAACTCCCGTTTTCAGTGTCAATGCTCCGGTTAAATGATAAGTTCCCGCTGTCTGGCCGTCATAAGTTTCCGGATTCCAGGTAATGTTCAGACTGTCTTTCGTTCCGTCCTCTAAGGTTACTTCCACTGTCTGAGGAAGCTGCAGCTTTTCAAAGGATGTCCCATACGCTGCTGTAATCCCCTGCAGTTCCTTTACAGACTGGATTTTTTTGTCTTCCTGGGCTTCCTGCATTTTTTCTTTCACAGTTACGGCAATCTCCGCCTGCTTCTTGTCAGGATTTACAATTTCTCCCACAAGGGCAAGATCGCCTTTCACGGTATAAGTTCCCGCTGCCTGGCCGTCATAAGTTCCGGGATTCCAGGTTACATTCAGAGTCTCTGTTTGATTATCTGCCAGTGTAACTTCAGCCGTTTTCGGCAAAGGCAGGTCTTTGAATTCCGTTCCAAATGCTGTCTCTATGCCTTCCGGATTTTTCACTTCCAGGATTTTAATGCCTTCTTTTACTGTTACAGTAATGGTCGCTTTTACCTCATCGATATTCGTAATTCCGTCTTTCAGTTTCAGTGTTCCGCTCAAAGTATAGGTTCCCGGTGTTTTTGGATCATAATCCCCTCTGATCCATGTGACCCTCAGCGTATCTTTTGTTCCGCCATTCAATATCACCTCTGCTTTTTGAGGAAGCTGCAGGCTTTCAAAAGAGGTTCCTGCCACCGCACTGATTCCCGGTATTTCGCTGACTTTGGCAATTTTATCTTCCACTATTACCTGGATTTCTGCTGCAGCTGTTCCATTGGCAAGTCCTTCCTCTAACTCCAGTTCTCCTGTCAGAGTGTATACTCCCGGCGTATTCAGGTCAATACTGCTTTCCTGCCATGTGACATTTACTGCCTGTTCCTCTTCTTTTCCGCTGATTTTTACATTCACCTGAGCGGGAAGCTGCAAATCGGCGAACGACGTTCCCACAGACACTTTCCTATCTTCAAAGGATTGGATATATTCAACGCTTGCGCCGGCAGACGCGCTGTCTTTGTGGGGCGTAATGGTCAGCCGATCCATATTGACTGCGCCGTTGCCATGCTTGTACTCTACGGTGTTCTCCCCTTCATGCAAAGTTACTTTCTGAAGCTCAATCCCCTGTGCTCCCGCCCCTGTTTGAGCTTCAAATAAGGTAACAGCGCCCCAGGCGTCCCAGGCATCGGTATAAACTACTGGAAACGTAAAATATCCAAGTTTCTTTTCATTGACAAATACATCTGCCGTTGCATCCTCTCTGCCGTTTGCATAGCGGAAGGATAAATCATAATCGCCTGATTTTTCCACATTAAATTTAAATTTCAGGGTATCATTAGAATTCTCCCAATGCCGTCCGTCCAGGCCGTCTACAAATGCATCCCCATAGGCAAGCTGATGATCCGTCGCTATTTTTGCCCCGCTTCCGATTTCCGCTCCTTCCGCTTCGCAGGTAATGTATATCTTCTCCTCTGGTTCAGGGCCGGCATCGCCCAGTTCCATATAATCCAGATTGAAGCCTGCCTCACTGGAGCATTTAATATCCACCAGATTTACTCCCGGTTCAAATACCGCATTTTCCACAGTTGCCGTGCCCCAGGCGTCCCAGCTGCCGGTAGAAGGCAAACTTACGTCCTGCACTTTTTTTCCATTTACGTATACGCTGGCCACCGGCACAGCCTCTTCGCTGCCGTTGCAGTAGCGAATCTGAATCTGCCGGCTTCCTTCTGCATTTACTGCAAACAACACATCCCCGGAACCATTTTCCAATTTATCTGAAAATCCCCAGCCGGAAAAATTACTGTGATTCCGGTTACTGTTTGCTCCGGCGCGCAGACTGGCAGCCTCTGCTTCATACCTTACAGTATTCGGTCTGATTTTTAAAACCACACAGTCGCAGGCAGCCAAATCCACCGTAAAATGATCCAGGCGTCCATAACTCTTATGCTGCCATAACTCCCTGACGCCGGCCGTTCCTGTAATGCCCAAATCCTTCTTAAAATCCAGTGTCTGGGTCTTTACCTCCCGGTCGCGGTTAAACAATGCCACAACCCAGGAGCCGTCCGGAAGCTGTCCGGCCCAGCGTTCACTCTCTCCAAGTCCCATAGGTTTTCCCACAAATCCCGCTTGGTTCAAATCCAGAATTTCTTTGTTCAGGTAATAGGTCTTGTTGTCGATACCCTCCGGCGCATTTGCGTTCATGGTATCATACTGATCTGCAATGCAGATGGGAGAACCTGCCATTGCCGCCAGGGAAACGGCGGAACGTTTCTGGGCGTCTGCCACTTTCAATTCTTCCTCACTGGAAATCGGCGTATCTGTATCCTCCGTTCTGATCACATCAAACCGGGCCATTCGAAGGAAATCTCCGTCCAGAACCATCTGGCCCCGACCGCCTACGTCCGCCCAACCGGTAAAAGCGTCAAAGCTGTTGCCCCACTGGGCCCAGTTTTCCTGCCACTGGCCCCGGCGCCGGCCGCTGATATGGTCGTTGGTCCACCCGGGCTCCGGGCCTCTGTTGGAATTATCCCATCCGCCGTTGGCAACGTCTTCATTCACCCGCATCATATGGCCATATTTCAATTCTGTGGCGGCATGATCATACTGGTTCGGCATTACCAGGCTCAGTGTCATGCCGTACGCATCACAGGCTTCCCGCATCCATTTCAGAGCTTTTTCATATCGCTCCGTTCCGTATGCCGGTTTTCCATTCTGGTTATTATCGCCATTAATTCCGTTTTCATACCATCCCAGAAAGTCAACTCTCAGAAAAGAAGCTCCTGCGTCTGCAAAATGCTTCACATATCCTTTGACGTACTCTTCTGCGCCTTCCTTGTCAGTATCCAGCCAGTACAGCGCCGGCTGTCCTGTTACGCACCAGGGCTCTCCGTCAAATCCTTCTCCTTTTGGAAGGGCCTGTTCTTTAAAATCGCTGAAATGGCCCAAATCCGGATTTACCAGGCTTTTTACCGGTATCTCTGTACCTGCAATCTTTGCCGACGAATGATAGGCAGCAGCGGTAACCCAGAGTGGATCGTAATAAACCCCCAGCTTCATTCCCCTGGCTTTCAGCTGATCCCCCATATCCTTCCAGGTTTTTGTCCAGGAATAATTATATTTGGTAATATAGCCGTTTTCATTGATGGTCTGCGCTCCTTCAATCCATCCGTCGGTGGACATCATATCATATCCGGCCTCCACAAATCCTTCGCTCACCATCCAGTCAGCATTGGCGTCCCAGCGTTCTTCCTTCAAATAACTGTCTGTCTCAAAAGGCGTCTCGTATGCCATCCAGTACAGGGGGCCTGTGCTGATATCCGGCGCTGCCAGAGTATCCGGCCCCACTGCCGTATCTGCAGGCGGCTGAGGTTCCTCTGTTCCCTCCGCTAAAGGCAGAACCCCTTTGTCTCTTTCCTGCTCCGGGCTTTCTGTCGAGGATTTTTGGGTTTTGCCGCCGGCCGCTTCCGAAGTCCTGCTTCCGGTTTCCCCTGCAGCATTGTCCGGAGATATCGCGGCTAACTTTCCAGCTGCAGACACCTGCACTGCAGAAGCAGAATCAAAAATCATAAGCGCGCATAATAGGGCTGCTATTATCTTTTTCTTCATAACTTATCCTCCTCCCTGAGAGCGTCCTTTGGATTCTCTTCTTCTCCGGAATCTTCCTGCACACTGTCCCCGCTGCCCGCTTCCTGCATCTCATCTGCAGAATTTCCCGGTTCTTCCGGCTGACTTTCCGTTCCTTCCGGATTCCCCGGTTCTTCCGGCTGGCTTTCCGTTCCTTCCGGCTGGCTTTCCGTTCCTTCCGGATTCCCCGGTTCTTCCGGCTGGCTTTCCAGTCCTTCCGGATTCGGCAGCTCTTCCGGCTGACTCTCCAGTCCTTCCGGATTCGGCAGCTCTTTTGGCTGGCTTTCTGTTCCTTCCGGATTCAGAAGCTCCTCTGTCCGCCTCCCCAGTCCTTCCAATTCCTGCATTCCTTCCGGCACATCCTCTTGGCCGCCCATTTTCTGCATAGCTTCTGACTGGCTCTGACCGCCGGTTTCAACAATAAGGGTGTGCCTGTTTGCATCATCCTTCATCTTTACATAACAAATCTGATTTGCACTGTCTGCAAAATATCCGCTCTCTGCGCTTTCCAACTCCTGCAGGCTTGTTTTGGATTCCAATACCTGCTGATCCAACCGCACGCCGGAAACATTTGCTGCATGATGAAACTGCATCAGATAATCTCTCTCTGCCACATTCCCTGCATACTGCCCTGTCCTGGCTTCAATATCAAACGTCAGCGATTGATCCGCAGCTACGCTGCAGGTATATTTCGTAGTGGCATACATTCCGTCTTTATAATTCTGACTCTCTCCATCGTCCTCATAATACACAAAGGAGCTTTCTCCTTCACTGGTCAGCGGATAGATATCCAGAGTCAGCTTATCCAGAGGTTTCTCGCCCACATACTGCATAACCGGCATTTTGGGAATGATTGCCCCTGCCTTTACAAATACAGGAAGTTTGTCAATGGGCGCGTCATATTCTTTTGTCTCGCCCCCTGCCGCGGAAATAATGGTTCCGTCACTGTAGTCGTACCAGGTTCCTGCCGGGAAATAGACCTCTTTCTTAGTTGTGTCCGATACCACCGGAGCCACCAGGAAACTCGGCCCGCACATAAACTGACTATCCATATCATAGGTCTGGGGATCTTTGTAATACTCCATGACCATGGGACGCGCCAGAGGAATTCCGGTTCCTTTCCCGGCTGTGCCTTCCAGTCCGGTTCCAATGACACTGTCCGCCGTACAGGAATAAAAATACGGGATCAGCTCATACCGCATATTAATCTGTTCCCTGGAAATCTCCTCGCAGTCAAAATTCCAGGGTTCCTTGCCGATTCCATTGTAGCAGTCTCCGTTGGTACCGCTTTCATTCCAGTTGGCATAATGGAACCTGTGAACCGGAGTGAACGTTGACAGTTCCACCCAGCGTTTATACTGATCATTGGTAAAACTGCCGGAAAATCCTCCGATATCGAACCCCCAATAGGAAAATCCAGACATGGAGAGCCCCAGTCCCAGCCTTAACTGCTGCTCCATGGAAGTCCAGTCGCTTGTGATGTCCCCTGTCCAGGGAGACGCATACCGGTGAGAACCGGTGAATCCGGAACGCGTCTGAAGAAACGGCCGCTTTTCCTTATTTTCAGACACTTTTTCATACATTGCCTGATTGTGCTTCAATGCATAGGCATTGTGCATCTCCTCAATATTGCCGTAAGATTTCCCGTTTTCATTGTAAAATGCCCAATCGGGAAGATATCTGGCCGGTTCATTCATATCCAGCCAAAACGCGTCTATTCCCTGAGCCAGAACAGCATTGTGCTTGTCACCCCACCATTCGGCAGCCTCCGGTTTGAAAAAGTCCATGACGCCGGAGTGCCCGCTTTCAGCTTTTCCGTCTGCGCCGCCCCAGGGCCAGAATGCCAGGGAAGTTTCTCCATTCAGGTTATGTATAAAATGATTTGCAGCATTTCCGTCTTTATAATCACTGGTAGACGTGGTGGCTGCAGATACATTGGGATCGTCTATAACGCCAAACTTAAATCCTGCCGCATCCAGTTCAGAAAGCATAGCTTCCGGGTTCGGAAAATTCTTATGATTCCACTCTGTGGGAGAGCACTGGTTCTGATACCATTCAATGTCAGAAAACATCACGTCGCAGGGAATCTGTTTCTCCCGGTAGGTCTTTGCCACTTCCTGAATTCTTTCCTGGGTATATCCGTAATGGCACTGCATATTTCCGTATGCCCACTGGGGCGCAAAAAAGGATTTTCCCACCAGATCCGTGAAGGAGGTGGTCATTTCTTTCATATTCTCTCCGCCGATAAAGTAATAGCACAGTTCTCCGCCCGCCGCAGGATTCATCGTGCCGAAAGAACACGTTCCTGCATCCGAGGCTCCCAGATCAAACTGAGTTCTGCTTGTATTGTCAAAATAAATGGCATATCCCTTGGAGCTGATATAATGGGGATCGCTCAGATACCAGCATCCTTTTCCAAGCTCCGCGGTCATGGCGTCTGCCTGACGTCCCAGGAAATCTGTACTCCACACAGTCAGATTTTCCCCTTTCCGGTTAAACGCTTCTGTTTTTTCTCCCAGTCCCCAGAACTGTTCGTCAGAAGCAATTTTATTCCTGACAATCAGCTCGTTCTGATCATTCCAACCAATGCTTTCCGCCTGATTTTCACAGAGCACATTGCCCGCCTTATCCTTATAGGTCAGTGCAAACTGGGCTTTTGCCACTTCCACCACAAGTTTTCCGGTGGAAAGCTTGTAGCAGGAGCCTGCATCCTCCACCTTCAGCTCCGTACCCTTTTTCACCTCTTCATTTACTACGGTAAAGGAATCGTACCTGCGGTAAAATTTTCCCGTTGGCTCACACCACACCTTGATGATATCGTCAGAACATGCTTTCACCCGGACTGCTGCATTTTCACACTGAAAAGTCACTTCATTTGCTTCGTTCTGCTGATAACTGCTACATTGCCCAATATAAGTGAAATCCGCCTCCTCAATGGTAATGTAATCCACATTTGCCACATTGGCATTCCCATCCTCCCGCTTCAGTTCAATGGTATTCTGCCCTTCTTTCAATTCCACGGTACAGTTGCGGTTCCACCACTTGTCCCAGCTTCCCAGTGCGGCAAGCCCCAACTGCTCCTGTTTTGTCCCGTTCACATAGAGATTGATGGTAGCGGCGTCACCGTCATTGCCTGCACTGTAACGGACAGACAGGGTATGCCTCCCGGCTTTTTTGGCTGTTACATTAAATTTCAGGCTGCTCCCTACATTTCCCATGCCGTCTACAAAGCCGTCTCCGGAATATCCTCTGTGATCCGTATTGACTTTTGCGTCTCCTGCCTTCACGGCGTTTTCCGCTTCATAGATGTCTTTTACTTTGAAATGGTCAAATCTGACAGCCGCCTGCAAATCAGCGGCCGGCGGCATCGTCCCCAATACAGTTGCCGCTGTGAGGGCAATGGCTGTCCTCTTTCTGTACTTCTTCAGTTTTTTCATAGCTATCCCTCCCGGCTTATGAAGTGAATTTTGCCTGTTTGCTAAGTCCCTTCTTCTTCAAAAGTTTTTTATATGCTGTTTTCTTCTTTTTAGGCACTTTGATGGTTATTTTCTTAGATGTCTTAGTAAATGCCTTGCTTCCGACTTTCTTTAAGGCAGTGCTCTTAATGGTGACTTTTGTCAGCTTTTTACAGTTATAAAATGCTTTAGAACCAACGGTCTTTAATTTCTTACTGTATAAAGTCACAGTTTTTACCTTCACACACCCATAGAAGGCGTTGTTTCCGATACTTGTAACATTTTTTCCAACTTTCACGGAGGTTGCTTTCTTGCAGTTTTTGAATGCCGAAGCCCCTATGGCCGTTACTTTGTATGTCTTACCTTTTAATTTAATGGTGCTTGGAACGACAATTTTCTTCATGCTCTTTTTCTTGCTGCCTGAAATGGCCACTGTCTTTTTCGAAGTATCCATCACCTTATATTTATAAGAACCTACTGTGTAGACCTTGCCTTTTTTCACAGAAGCGCTGCTGTTCTGTTGGCTTTCTTCCTGCAGAGTTACCCGAATCTGAGCTTTTCTGCCATCTGGATTGGTCACTCCGTCTTTCAGTTTCACTTCTCCGTTTAAAGTGCAGGTTCCTGTTTTCTGCGGATCGTAGCCGTTTTTGCTCCAGGTAACCTCAAGAACTGCCGTCGATTTATTTGCCAGCTCCGCAATTACCGTCTTGGGAAGCAAAAGCTTCTCAAACGCAGTTCCTTTGGCAGCTTTAATCTCTGTCAGGCTTCTTATGCTGACAATCTTCTTCTGGTTCTGTACGTTGGAGCCGCCGCTTCCATCACCACCGCCGTTTCCGTCATCTCCGCCGTTTCCATCATTGCCGCCGTTTCCGTCACCTCCCGGCTTTTCTTCTGCCTGCTCCACCGTCACGGTAATTTCCACCGCCTTGTCATTAGAAATTCCCGCGCCCAGCTGCAGCTCTCCTGACAGAATATATTCCCCTGGGGTATTCAGATCCAAATCTGCAGGATTCCAGACAACATCCGTAAGGATCGGCTCTGTTTCTCCTTTAATATTCACTTTTGCTTTGGCCGGAAGGCCCAGTGCATTGAAGGCTGTCCCGGCTTTCACCCTGATTCCTGTAAAAGCTTCCACTGACTCCACCACACGAACCGGTATCTGCTCCTTATGAGGCGTAACCGTTAAACGGTCTAAATTCACTGCACCGTTGCCATGCTTATATTCCACGGTATTGACGCCCGCAGTCAGATGCACCTTTTCCAGCTCCACATTTTCTCCGTCTTTCTCTCCTTCAAAAAGAGTGACAATTCCCCAGGTATCCCATGCATCCGGATAAACGGTCGGGAATGTGAAGTATCCCAGCTTCTTGTCATTGACGAAAATATCTGCCGTTGCCTTTTCCTTGCCGTTGGCATAGCGGAAGGACAAATCGTAATCTCCCTCTTCTTCCACTTCAAAGCGGAACTTCAGCGTATCATTAGATCCAGCCCAATGCGGCTGCTCCAGACTTGCCACAAACTTATTGCCATAGGCAAGCTGATGGTTGGACGCCACTTCCGCTCCGGCTCCCCGCTCTGCCTCTTCAGCCTCACATACAATCACTGTTTTCTTATCCGGTTGGGGCCCTGCCGTCCCCAGTTCAATGTAATCCAGATTAAATCCGGCCTTGCCTGTGCATTTGAGATTCACCAGATTTTCTCCGTCCTGAAATACTGCATTTTCTACAGTCACAGTACCCCAGGTATCCCAGTTTCCGGTGGAGGGCAGACTTACATCCTGCAGCTTCGTCCCGTTTACATAAACTGCCGCAACGGGAACATCCGTTTCGCTGCCGTTGCAGTACCGGATCTGAATATTCTGAGTGCCCTGGGCCTGAACCGCAAACAATACGTCGCCTGTGCCTTTTTCCAGTTTATCTGCAAATCCCCATCCGGAAAAATTACCATGATTTTTGTTGCTTTTTGCACCATCCCTCAGACTTGCCGCCTCTGCTTCATACCGTACAGTGTCCGGCGTTATTTTCAGAACAACACAGTCACAGGCTGCCAGATCCACACTAAAGCTATCCATCCTGCCATAATTTTTGTGTTTCCATAATTCCCTGACGCTGGCAGTTCCTGTAATTCCCAAATCTTCTTTAAAATTAATCGTCTGGTTTGTCACCTCTCTGTCCCGGTTGAACAAAGCCACCACCCAGGAGCCGTCTGCCAGCTGTCCGGCCCAGCGTTCGCTTTCACCAAGGCCCATAGGCTTTGCCACAAACCCTGATTTATTCAAGTCCAGAATCTCCTGATTCAGATAATAATACTTATTGTCTACGCCTGCGGGCGCGTTTGCATTCATGGTATCATACTGATCTGCGATACAGATGGGAGAGCCTGCCATTGCCGCCAGGGATACTGCGGAGCGTTTCTGCGCGTCTGCGGTCACAGCCTCCTCTGCGGTAAGCTTCCTCTCACTGTCAGAAGTCTCTCTTACCACATCAAACCGGGCCATTCTGAGGAAATCCCCGTCCAGAATCATCTGTCCCCGGCCTCCTACGTCCGCCCAACCGGTAAAGGCGTCAAAGCTGTTGCCCCACTGCGCCCAGTCCGGCTGCCACTGACCTCTGCGCCGGCCGCTGATATGGTTATTGGGCCATCCTTTTTCCGGCCCGTTTGTGGGATTGTCCCAACCGCCGTTGGAAACATCCTCATTCACGCGCATCATATCTCCGTACTTCAGCTCCACTTCTGCATGATTGTACTGGTTGGGCATTACCAGGCTCAGCAGCATCCCGTTTTCGTCACAGGCTTCCCGCATCCACCGAAGCGCCTTTTCATACCGGGCCGTTCCATAAGCCGGTTTTCCATTCTGTTTGTTATCGCCGCCGATTCCATTCTCATACCATCCCAGAAAATCTACCCGCAGGAAAGTCGCGCCGGCTTCTGCAAAATGTTTTACATAGCCTTTAATATACTGTTCCGCCCCTTCCTGATTGGTATCCAGCCAGTAGAGGGCCGGCTGCTTATCCTGACACCATTCCTGATTATCAAAGCCTTCTCCCTGGGGCAGATTCACAGGCTTAAAATCACTGAAATGTCCAAATTCCGGATTTACCAGACTGCTTACCGGTATCTCTGTTCCGATTATTGTTGCATCAGAATTGTAAGCCGCCGCTGTCACCCAGAGAGGATCGTAATAAACCCCTAATGTCATCCCCTTTGCCTTTAACTGATCTCCCATTCCTTTCCAGGTTTTATTCCAGGAATAATTGTATTTGGTGATATAGCCGTTCTCATCAATTACCTGGGCGCCCTCGATCCATCCGTCGGTTGACATCATTTTGTATCCGGCGTCTACAAATCCCTGCTCCGCCATCCATTCTACATTTTTATCCCAGCGATCTTCTTCCAGATAGTGATCCTCTTCAAAAGGAGTCTCATACGCCATCCAGTACAGGGGGCCCGTACTGATAGATTCTGTTCCTGTCCTTCCACCCATCTGAAACCTGATTTTATTTTCCCCCTGCTGCAAGGGCAGGGAGGTGGTCAGGCTGGCATATGTATCCCCATTGATGGTTACAGGCAATTGTTCCTCTTTTATAAATTTGTCATTTACATACACGGACACAGACTGCTCCCGTGCGCCGCCATTGGAATATCTTGTCTCCACTGCATAATTTCCGGGCTGATCCGCATTTATGGTAAATTCCACCTTTGACGCTTCGTCAGTGGCCTCCAGATATCCTTCTCCGGTATAATCCCCCGGACGCTCCGGCTTCACAGACGACATGTCCGTCACGGTATCTTCCGCTTCAATCACAGTCCCAGACGCCTGTACTGCCGCTACCGGCTCTAATAGCAAAACAAAGCTAAGCAGAGCCGCAACTATTTTTCTCTTCATAACCTGCCTCCTTTACACTGTTCTTCATATACTACCGCTTCGTAAGGACGCAATATCCCAGAAGCTCTGTCCTGGTAATTAGAAATCAGAATAGACGCTGTCTCTGACACAAGACCGCAGGGCGTCTCCTGTGTTGTAAAATTGCATACCACTGTCAATTTCACGCCATCCAATTTCCTTTCATACGCAAATACAGATTCGCTTTCCTTCAGCAGCATATGAAAATCCCCATATACAATCACCGGTTTTTCACGGCGCAATGCAATCAGCCTGCGGTAATAATTCAATATGGACGACTCTTCGCTCCGCTGCTTATGTACATTGATTTCAGGATAACTGCCAATCACCGGTATCCACGGACTGCCTTCTGTAAATCCCGCCTGCCTTTCTTCATTCCACTGCATGGGGGTTCTGGCATTGTCCCTGCTTTTCAGCTTTAAATATTCCATCATGGCCCCGTGGCTGACGCCGGCCTCTTCCACAAGCTCCTGATACGCCTGAAGGGACTCCACATCCCTGTAATCCTCAAGTTTCTGGAATCCGGCATTTGTCATTCCGATCTCCTCGCCCTGATAAATAAAAGGCGTGCCCCGCATCATATGCAGACAGGTGGCAAGCATTTTTGCCGAAGCTTCCCGATATGTTCCATCATCCCCGAATCTGCTGACGGCCCGGGGCTGATCGTGATTACTCCAGCAAAGAGAATTCCATCCTGTCCCCTTCAGTTCCTCCTGCCACTTTCCGAAAATTTCTTTCAATTCCTTCAGATTGACAGGTTTGTCATTCCATTTCCCGTATTGTCCCCTCCCCATATCCAGGTGTTCTAACTGGAATACCATATTCAGTTCTTTCCGAGCTGCGCCGGCATATTTTTTCGCCTCTTCCACGCCTGCTTCCATTGCCTCCCCAATTGTCATAATGTCGTACCTGCACAGGACCTTTTCATGCATCTCTCTCAGATATTCATGTACCTGAGGCCCGTTCATGCAATAGGACGAAAGATCTCCGTACAGCCCTTTCAGCGCCCCGTCAGAATAATCCTCCGTCTTGGAAATCATATTGATGACATCCATACGGAATCCATCAATTCCCTGTTCCAGCCACCACCGCATCATGGCAAAAATTTCTTCCCGCACCTTGGGGTTTTTCCAGTTTAAATCCGGCTGATGAGGGGAAAACTGATGAAAATAATATTTTTTCCGGTTTTCATCGTACTCCCAGGCGGAACCGCCGAACCAGGCGCCCCAGTTATTGGGCTCCTTTCCGTTTTTGGCCGGCTTCCAGATATAATAATCCCAATAAGGATTTTCTTTTTCCTCCCGGCTTTTGATAAACCAGGGATGTTCATCGGATGTATGGTTTACCACCAGATCCAGAATTATCTTAATCCCCCTTTTATGGCTTTCTTTCAGCAGCAGCCTGAAATCTTCCATCGTTCCGAATTCATCCATAATCCCCTGGTAATCGGAAATATCATACCCGTTATCATGGTTTGGCGACTGAAATATGGGAGACATCCAGATTACGTCAATTCCCAAATAAGAAAGGTAATCCAGCTTTTCCAAAATACCTCTCAAATCGCCGATTCCATCTCCGTTGCTGTCCTTGAAGCTTCTGGGATAAATCTGATACACCACAGCTTCTTTCCACCATTTCTTTTGCTCCTCCACCGTCTGCCTCCTTCCATTATCTTTTCAAGTTTTTGCATGTTCCCCCTGTATGTCAACGATTCGTTTAACCTTTCACAGCTCCTTCGGTAACGCCTTTTACAATGTGTTTCTGGCAAACTATGTAAAACAGGATAATAGGCAGCATACACATAATCAGCCCCGCCGTGGCCAGATCCCACTTCTTGGAAAACTGTCCGAAGAATAAAAATGTCTTAAGGGGCAGCGTCTGCCAGCCCGGTTTGTTAATCATAAGCTGGGGAAGCAGAAAATCATTCCAAATCCACATAACATTCAAAATTGCCACGGTAACCATAATCGTTTTCAGCATGGGCAGCACCACCAGGAAAAAAGTCTGCACCATGTTGCAGCCGTCTAATCTGGCCGCTTCCTCCAGCTCCACCGGAACATTCTTGATAAATCCATGAAACAGGATAATGGACAAGCTGGCGCCGAACCCTAAATACATCAGTACAAGTCCCGGCCGGTTCATCATATGAAGCTTGTCCATCAGACGAACCAGAGGCAGCATCACGCACTGGAAGGGAATCAATGTAGCGGATGCATACATCATAAAAATAACCTTGCTCTTTTTCGTCTTATACCTTACCAGTACCCAGGCAGCCATGGAGCAAAATACCAGAATCAGTCCGGTGGAACATACCGTAATCATAAAAGAATTGCCGAAAGACTTGACAAATTCCAACTTCTCAAAAGCATCCGGATAATTTGTCGTGATAAAAGTTTCCGCTGTGGGAAACGCCAGAACATCCAGATAAATATTCTTCAGCGATTTAAAGGAATTATTTAAAAGCACCAAAATCGGAGAAAAGAATGCCACTGCCAAAAAGAGGCCGATGACTGTCAGAACAAAGCTAATCATTCTCTGCCTTTTTCTCATTACATCTCAACCTCCTTCTTCTTACTGATATTTAATTGTGTCAGCCCAATCACAGATACAACTAACAAAAATATCACTGCTTTGGCCTGGGCTTCTCCATAGTTATTGTATTTAAATGCCGTATTGTAAATATTCAGCGCAAGCATTTCTGTACTGTTATACGGTCCTCCATTCGTCAGGGAAAGGTTCTGATCATACAGCTTAAAACATGTGGTTAAAGATAAGAACAAACCGATCGTAAATGCAGGAGCAACCAGCGGGAGAACCACATAAAACAATCTCTGCCGGTAATTGGCTCCGTCAATCTCTGCCGCTTCCAGAATATCATCCGGAATATTCTGAATCTGAGCAATGTAAATCAACATCATATATCCGGCAAGCTGCCAGACTACCAAAATCAATAAACCGAAAAAACTTGTTTTTGTATCCGAAAGCCAGTTTTTGAAAAATTCCAGTCCTGTAGCATTGTAAATTGCTCCGAAAGCCTGTACAAAAATAAACTGCCAGGTAAATCCCAGAAGGATACCTCCAATTAAGTTGGGCATAAAAAACGCCCCCCGCATCAAAGTGGTTCCTTTGGCTTTTGAAGTTACAAGAAGCGCCAGCAGAAATCCTACCAGATTCACGCAGATTACCACCAGAACAGAGAATACTGCCGTAAAAAGAAACGCATGGCGGAAATCTCCGTCCTCTGTAAAAATCTTAATATAATTGCTGATTCCTACAAACGCAACGTCATTCCCAATCCCGTTCCAACTTGTAAAAGAATATCCTATGCCCCATAAAGCAGGAATCAGCACCACCACCGCAAACATTACAAAGGAGGGCAGCACAAATCCCCAAAATCCCAGTTTCGACCTCTTCAATATTATCTCCTCCAGTTCTTCCTAAAAAGGGGCTGCCGCAGGAAGGAAATATCCCGTACCTCAAATCCTTCATGCAGCGCCCCATAAATCATTGGCTAACGAGATTCTTTCCAGCTCTGTTTTGCACTTTCAACAGCTTCCTCCCAGGTCTTATCGCCGCCGATATAAGACTGAATTTCCGCTCCAAGTACATTTTCTGCCCAGCTTGTCGGACATCCGTTAAATACCCATGGCGCAATGGTTCCTGCATTCGCAGCTTCGCTGATTGCCTGTCCCAAAGGATCTGAGGGTTTTGCATCGCCGAAATTGGTAAGAGGCGGGATAAATCCAAAATCATTTACCACAATCTGCATTCCCTCTTCTGACTGATACAGCCAGTTTAAGAAATCTCTTGCCGCTGCCTGATCTTTTTCATCGCTCTGGCTGTTTACAGCCCAGTACATTGGAACACCTACCGGAGTATTTCCCTCAGATACGCCCTTTAACGGCATGGGAATAATTCCAAGTTTCTCAGCCACTGCAGAATCTACTTCAGCAATAATCGGGTATACCCAGTTCCCCTGCTGAATCGCTGCCACACGCTCAATGGCCAGTCCGCCGCCGGCCTGCATGGAATAATCCACTGCATTCAGGGCTGCCGGATTATCCGCATTTACTGTGTATTTAATCTGCAGGTCAATTAAGTCTTTCAATTCTGCCGCATACTTAAACTCCACTTCCTTGGCATTAAACGCCTCGGTGCAGTTTGCAAATTCCTGGCCTAACGCAATATTTCCAGTATGCATGCCCAATACCCATTTTTCTTTTGCCGGATATTCAATCACAGCCTCCAATGCCGGGAACTGCTCCTTTAAATCTCCGTTGTCAATTTTGGCTTTCAAATCTCCGAACGCCTTGTCAATGTCCTCATACGTTTTCAATGCTGCTGCGTCAATTCCTGCTGCCTCAAAGATTTCTTTGTTATAAACAAAGCCGTATCCTTCAATTGCAAGAGGCATACCGTAAACCTTTCCATCCTTCGTTACATCATCCAGCAGGCCTTCCACTGTATTGCCAACCCATCCTTCGGCTGATAAATCCGCCAGGTTCGCTTCCCAGTCAATCACATCTTGGGGACCGCCGATATTGAAAATTTCCGGCTGATCACTGGCCTGCATTCTTGTTCTCAATGCTGCGCCGTAGTCATCGCCGCCGCCCACAGTTTCCAGGTTAATCGTAACGCCCGGGTTTAATTCCATGTACTTTTCGGTTGCCGCTTTCAAAGCGTCGTTAATCTCAACTTTATACTGGAAAATATCAACGGTTCCGGTGATATCTCCTGCGCCTTCATCGCTGCCTTTTACCTCTTCTGTGCCTTCTTCCGCATCATCGGCTGCTTCGTCTGCTTCATTGTCTGCGTTCTGATTTTCTGTAGTACCCTCGCTTTTTCCTTCATTTTTTGAACTGTTGTTTCCGCACCCTGCCAATACTCCGGCTGCCATAGTTCCTGCTAACAACAATGCTAATAATCTTCTTTTCATAAATTTACCAGTTCTCCTTTCCATATGATAAAAATAATTATACCTTTTGCGCAAAAGGAATTTTGTAATATTAGATTACCACACAATATGACACTTTGCAATAACTTTTACGCAAAAGGAATTATTTTCTAGATAAAAAGATTGAATTTTGTAAATATTCTACAATTAATCAAAATTCAATTTAGACAAAATAGACAAAAGAACTGCCTGAAAAATTAGTACTTTTGTCCAGGCAGTTCTTTCTTAAGTAATATTTTTTACAGAATCTCGTATCACCAATTCGGCATCCAACCGGATGTTCCCCACAAATGCTGCTTTTTTTTCTATCATTTTGATGACACTTTCCACAGCAATCCGACCCTTTTCTCCGGCATTCTGCTGTACAGTGGTAAGCTTCGGACGGATATTTCTGGCGAAAATATTATCGTCAAACCCCACCACTGACATTTCATCGGGAACCCGGATTCCCTTATCGTAAAAATAATTGATTGCAAGACAGGCATAATAATCCGAGGCAAAAAAAAGAGCCGTAAATTCATCTTTCCTTGCATACAAAGCATCATAAGTCTGCTGAATCCCGGTGTCCCCATAAGAAATCATAAAAAAAGAATCCTCCACTGCCGGAAGATTATGCTTTTCCATTGCCTGACAGTATCCCGACCATCTCTCGAAATCCACACCCACCCGGTTATCCGCCAGAAATGCAATTCTTTTATGCCCTTGCTCAATCAGGTACTCGGTGATTTTACCGGCATATTCCCGATCCTTCAACCCCACGTTATTGTATGCATTCTCGTCGTCCAAAAAATAACAGTCGATAAATACCACCGGCATCTTGGCCGTTTCCTTGATCTCCTGACATTCTTTTGCACCCATTCCAAAAGCAATCAGGCCGTCTACATTCCATGTATGGGCCACATTCAGTACCTCTTGTGCATTATCAGAAGCATATAACATCAGGAAAAACCCGGCTTTTCTGATTTCCGCTTCTATGGTACCGATTAACTCACTGTTAAATGGGTCCTGAACTGCATTTTTTCCTTCCATCACCGGATATCGGATAATTAAACCTATAATTCTGGAGAAATTCCCGGCCAGTGTACGGGCGCTCATATTCGGGATATAATGCAGTTCGTCTAATTTTTCCCGGACACGTGCAATTGTTCTGGGAGACACTTCCTTGGTATTTCCATGAATCACATTGGAAACGGTGGTGGGACTGACCCCCAGACTAAACGCCACTTCTTTAATTGTTACCATTTAAATTTACTCCCTTATATTTAACTTTTTCCTATCAAATACGGGAATTATATCATTATATTTCCAAAAAGGCAACTCTTTTTCACTTCTAATTCTCTGGAATTTTTCTTTGGAACCTGTGAATATCTAATTCTAAACCCGCATTAAAATCCGCTCCACAAACTCCCTCGCCTGAACCAAATCCTCTTCATTGGGATGGAACAGCCCCTCGTCAAAATTCCGCAGCATTTTCTTTCTACATTCCTCCTGTCTCGGATCTTCTCTGGGAATCTCATAATTCGCCCGCACCTTCATAGGCATTTTGCCCTGGCACAGAAAGGCTCCCAGGTATTCGCAGTCATCCGGAATCCAGACCTTTACCTTCTGTTCGATGGATTTGTAATAATCCGCTCCGTTCCCCAGGCCGCAGGTGCCAAACAGCGCCACTTTTTTCCCCTGAAGCTCTGACAGCATATTGATGACAGAAATATCGCAGGTTCCCCGATCCACCCAGAAACCGATAAAAAATATTTCCGCATCCTTCCCCCTATATTCCGCCATGCTCTGCATATCTTTGGACATACCCGGAAGCGCGCTGAAAATTTCAGTGGCAATTTTCTTCGTATTGCCGGTGATACTGGAATACACCACCATATAATCCATGTTTTGCCCTCCTTAACAATAGGGTACTCCGCAGCAAAGACCTCCGCCGCAGCAAAAATTGCATGCAAGATTTGCCAGACAGAGCTTCATGCAGAAATCGCCGCCAAAAACCACAGGGCTGCCGTAGCTCTCCCGTCTGGCGTCATACCAGCTTCCGCCGTTCTGAAGCCGGGCATAAAGCTGCTGATATTCCATATTCCCGGGCTCCATGGACACGGCCTTCTGTGCAGCGTCCAGCGCCGCCACGTTATTGCCTGCGCCGGAGTTGGCAATGGCAGAAAGATAGTGCCAGCGGGCGTCCCTGCTGCCCATGCTGTTCAGTACATTCAGCGCCTCCCTGTAATGGCCGCTTCGGATATAATTAGAAGCTGCCTGCTGATAAGCGCTTTCTTCATCCTGGCCGGAAGCTCTGCTTTGCTGACGTCCCTGAAAGCCTCCGAAGCCTCCGAAAAAATCACCGAAATCCCAGTAACCTCCTGAAAAACCTCCCTGGCTCTGCCCGCTGTATCCGCCAGTGCCGTAACCGTCGGCAGTTCCATTCTCCTTCTCCCTCATAATCTGCTGATATGCCTGCTGTATTTCCTTGAACTTTTCTTCCGCCTGTTCCTTGTTTGGATTATTCACATTGGCATCGGGATGGTATTTCCTGCTGAGAGAACGATATGCTTTCTTAATCTCCTCCTCTGTGGCATTCCGATTCAGCCCGAGTACCCCATATGGATCATACATCTGTTGCTTTCCTCTCCCTGTTCTTCTTCACATGTTCATACCGGCACCACACGCCGGAGTATAAAATATTTCTCAAAATCTCTGTATTCTCTACAATGGGTAGACGCTCAAAAGCTTTCGAGCTTTCTGCCATCATCATGCGCAGAATCATTTCTGCTTTCTGTTCAAATCCGAAAGTTCCATAATCCTCCTGAAAAAGATTGTAATTACCGGTTTTCCCGTCTTTTTCCACATCTTCATAAGCATCCATCAGATAGATAAACTTTCCCAGGAAAAATCCCAGGCGGCGCAGCTCCGGCTCCCACTCGTCCTTCTGCCAGACAAACATCTCTTCCATAATCCTGCCGAAGCAGCCTGACGCCTCATCCGGATTCCTGCTGTTTTCCTTCTCATACCGGCGAAGCTGCTTTAAATTCTCCTGGAACAGAGACGCTTTCTCAGGATAGGACTGCTGAATCTTACGGCATTTCTTTTCCAAAAGCAGGGACAATGCCCTTCTGGTAACCTTACGCTCGTCCTCCCAGTCATCCAGACATTTATAATAAGACAGCAGCAAATTCATATCTGCCCCGTACTCTGTAAACCGGTTCATCCTTGCAGGATGCTTTTTCGCAGGATGGGCCATGCACCTTAAGCAGCTCACCTCCGTCTCCGGTTCATAGAGACTGGTAAGCAGCAGAATCATAAACGTCATATCGTAGCTTAAAGTAATCTGGCCTCTTTTTCCAAACCGATCTTTAAGGGTTTTGCAGAGGCCGCAGTAATAGGACTGATAGAGATCAAATTCCCTGAATTTCATTTCCGGTTTATTTACAATAATATATCCAAACATAATATCCTCTCTGTATGAATATATTCTACCCCTTCCGGCGGCAATTGCAATGAACAAAACCGAAAGATTCTATAAAATATTTATAAACTGCCTGTTTTTCCGAATAAGCGTCTGCTTTGGGCACAGACCGGCAGTCCCGCTTTTCATAACATTTACCTTGCATTCCGTCAAGACATCTCCTGCTCCAGACACTCAATTTCCCTAAGCCAAAGGGCGCTGCTGGCGTCACTGGGCATTCTCAGATCCCCTCTGGGAGAAACGGCCACTGTTCCAACCTTCGGCCCGTCCGGCAGGCAGGAACGCTTAAACTGCTGGGAGAAAAATCTTCTCACAAACACTTTCAGCCATTTTAAAATAGTTTCTCCGCTGTAGGCTCCCTCAAAGGCATACTCTGCCAGACGGTATATTTTGCCGGGGCCGAATCCGGAACGGAGCATATGGTATAAAAAGAAATCGTGGAGTTCATAAGGGCCTACAATATCCTCTGTCCTCTGGGAAATCTGTCCGTCCTTCGGAGGCAGCAGTTCCGGGCTGACGGGCGTATCCAGCACATCCAGAAGAATTTTTTCCAGTTCAGGCTCCCCGCAGGTATCTGCATAATACTGCACCAAATGGCGCACTAATGTTTTCGGCACCGATGCGTTCACCCCGTACATGGACATGTGATCCCCGTTGTAGGTAGCCCATCCCAGGGCCAGTTCCGACATATCTCCGGTTCCGATAACCATGCCGTTCTCCTTGTTGGCAATATCCATCAAAATCTGGGTCCGCTCTCTGGCCTGTCCGTTTTCGTAAGTCACGTCATGCTGATGCTCCTCATGGGCAATATCCCGGAAATGCACCCGCACCGCTTCTTTGATATCCACTTCCCTAAAATCTGTTCCCAAACACCGGATCAGGTTTACTGCATTGTCATACGTCCGGTCTGTGGTTCCGAATCCAGGCATGGTCACTGCATGAATTCCCTTTCGTTCCAGTCCCAGCAGATCAAAGGCCCGCACCGTCACAAGCAGCGCAAGGGTAGAATCCAGTCCGCCGGAAATTCCGATTACGGCATGGACAGCGCCGGTGTGCTCCAACCGTTTTTTCAGTCCCATGGACTGGATTAAGAGAATTTCCTCACAGCGTTTTTCACGTTCTTTTGCCTGGCCCGGCACAAAAGGCACAGGATCTGTAAAACGGGTCAGCTCTGTTTTTTCTTTTTTCAGATGGAATGTAATCTCCCGGTAACCCTCTGTATGCCCAACAAAGGTGGACATTCTTCTCCGCTGCCCCTCCAGTCTTTGAATATCAATTTCCCCGTACACCGACTGGTTGAGAAACCGTTTTGCCTCCGCCAGCAGATTTCCATTTTCTGCAATCATGTTATGGCCGGAATACACCACATCCTGCGTAGATTCTCCTTCTCCTGCACTGGCGTAGACATAGCCGCAGATCAGTCTGGCTGACTGGCCTTCGATCAGCTTCCTCCGATAGAGATCTTTACCCGTCATCTCGTCACTGGCTGACAGATTCACAATCAGACTGGCTCCTGCAAGCGCATGGGAAATACTGGGCGGCGCAGGCGTCCACAGATCCTCGCAGATTTCCGCTGCGATTTTTAATTCCGGCATACTGTCTGCACAGAAAAGCAGGTGGCTGCCCATGGGAACTTTAAGCTCCTCTGTCAGTTCCACCTCCACTGCTTCTTCCATTCCGGGGGTAAAATAACGTCCTTCATAGAATTCATTATAATTGGGAATACAGGTTTTGGGCACCAGACCCAGTACCGTTCCGTTTCCCAAAGCCGCCGCCACATTGTACAGCCGCCCGTTCCATGCAAAAGGCAGACCCACAAACACGATCATATTTTTCCCGTTGGTTTCTGCGGCAATATCCAGTAGCGCTGTTTTGGCCTGCGCCAACAGCGGCTCCATCAGAAACAAATCCCCGCAGGTATAGCCGGTAATACACAGCTCTGGAAAAACCACCGCTGCTGCCCGCTTCTGCTCCGCTTCTTCTATTTTTTCTATGATGGCCTGTTTGTTGCCTGCAGGGTCGGCCACCCTGACCTTCGGCGTTACCGCCGCCACTTTGATAAATCCGTCTTTCACTGGCTGCTCCTTTCTTACTGATGCGCCTTCAATAAGTGCTTCAAATCCTCCGGCGTGAAAATATAATGTCTGTCACAAAACTGGCAGTTTACCTCAATGGGCTCGTTGTCCTGAATCATTTCCTGAATGTCCTTGACGCCGATGCTGACAATTGCTTTCGTCACCCGCTCCCTGGAACAGTTGCAGTGATATTCTGCCGGCATCCGGTCTGTGATTTCCAGGCCCAGCTCCCCTAAGATCTGCTCCAGCAGAGCTTCCGGCGAAAGCCCTTGCTCCAGTAAATCCGTAACGGAAGTAATTCCTGCCACCTTCTCCTCCAAAGCTGCAACCACCGTCTCTTCTGTAAAGGGCATAAGCTGAATGATAAATCCTCCGGCCTGCTTTACCGTATTATCTTTATTCATCAACACTCCCAGTCCTACGGCCGAAGGCACCTGCTCGGAAGTGGCAAAATAATAAGTCAGATCTTCTGCAATCTCCGACGTCTGCAGCGCCACCTGGCCCACATAGGGATCTTTAAGGCCCATATCTTTGATGACGCTTAATATTCCCTGGCCCAATGCGCCGCCCACATCCAGTTTTCCCTGTGCATTCGGCGGCAGCATCACATCCGGCACATGAGGATAACCCTTGACGTTTCCTCTGCTGTCTGCTGTTACAGTCATTCCTTTTGCCTCGCCGCTGCATTTGATTTGAAGCGTTAATAAGTCCTGCTCCCCTTTCATCATGGCTCCCATCATGGCTCCTCCTGTCAAAAGCCTGCCCAAAGCCGCTGTGATTATGGGACTGGTATTGTGATAAATTCTCGCCTGCTCCACCAATTCTCTGGAGGTTACGGCAAACGCCCGTATTTGATGCTCCGCTGCCGTTGCTCTTACAATGTAATCTGTCATTTTCCTTTCTCCCTTGCAATCACGGTAACCCGCTGACTGTCGTCTCTTACTGGTTCTCTGGTATATCCGTCATAAACCGCCAGAACTTCCATTCCGGCCTGCTCCAACAGCATTTTCACCTGTTTCAGTTCATATCCCCGCTGAAAATGAGTTTCTTCGTATTTCCGGTACAGCGGGGAGCTTTCTTCTTCCCTTAGAAAAAGGGTTAAATCATACTGGTTGAGCTTCTCTTTTTCATCATAAAAATTCTCCCAGATAAAGCTTCCCTCTTCCCGGTTTTCACATATTACATTTTCTCCTAATACTTCCCGGTATTTGTACAAAGTATTCAGGTCAAAAATAAAGACGCCGCCCGGGTCCAGATAATTGTTCACCAACCGGAATACCTGCAGCAATTCCTCTTCTTCCAGAATATAATTGACGCAGTCGCAAATACTGACTACGGCCTTCACGGTTCCGTACAATTCAAATTCCCGCATATCCTGCAGCAGATACAGAATGTCCTCCCTGCTTTCAGATTCCGCTTGGACGGCCGGATATTCTTTGGCCTCATATTCCGCTTCTCTGGCCATCTGAAGCATTTCTTCCGAATTGTCAATGCCTATCATATCATAGCCGGCCCGGGACAGAAGCCTTGTCATTTTCCCGGTTCCGCAGCCTAATTCCAGAACAATCCCGTCTTTGGCCCCGTATTCTTTCAACAGGCTGAGCAGATACCGGCTCCATTCCCCGTAAGGCACGTTGTCCATAAACAGATCATAGACCCGGGCAAATCCTGTATATGCCTCCATACAAGAATCCTCCATTTTCCCTTGATTATTTTTTCCAAAAAACGTATACTAATATATTATAGTAAAAACAGATAAGTTTTGCAAGGAGCCTTTATGACTGAAAATTACGACCACTACATATCCAGGCACATCCGGCGGGTCTATTGCCGCCGTTTGGTTTCCCCGATTCTCTACTTGATTTTCCTGATGTTTCTGTGGGCGTCCTTTCCCCTGTATGATATCCTGTTTCCTCAGGAATTAGACAGTTCCGAAGATTTAAGCGCATACACAGACCATCATTCCTCTTACATAGAAGCAACATTCACAGACCTGTATTTTACCGGATACACCAATGAATCTCTGGGACGGACTGCCGGCTATTACTATTATGCCCAGCCTTCTAAAAGTCAGCCATTGGTGATTGTCCTTCTGTCCCCTTCCACCTGCGAAGAGGGGCTTCCCGTGATTGAATCTGTCCGCATCCGCGGCCAGGTTCTAAAAGAAAATCCGGCCTATCATTCCCTGCTTGAGCGGTTAGCGGAAGATTTGGACTGGACAAAACAGGGAATCGGCAAATCGGTAAGTCCTTATTTTGTCAGTGAGCCGGCCTTTTTACTGCTGCCCAGTGTAATCCTGATGACGGTATATTTCGCCACAGGCATGTATGCCCTGCTGCACATTGTGTTTGCTCTGATTTACATTCAGTTTCCGGTATGTTCCCCTGCCTGCCGGCAGCTGGGACGGTTCGGAAAGGCCAGGGAGCTGCTGTCCCAGGCGGAAACTGAACTTGCCACACTGCCGCAGCTTGCCACTGAGGACATGTTTATCACAGAGCATTATTTTATTGTCCTTGCCGGTTACGGCGCGGCCATTATTCCCATACAGGAAATCCTGTGGATTTACAAGCACTCCACCCTGCACAAAATTCTGTGGTATCACTTCAGTATTTCCTATACGCTGCACATTACCGCAAGAAAACACCTGCATTTCCACTGTCCGAAAAATATGAAGTCGGACATTGACGGCATTATGGATTATCTGGCAGAGGCGAATCATGAGATTTTGGTTGGGTTCATCGAAGAAAACCGCCTGAAAGTCCACGGAACGCGAAGCCTTCCGGTTCAATTAGAAAAAATCTTGACAAAATTAAAGAATACATATAAGAAACAAATATAACGCTTAATAGGATATAAAATATTAAAGAATTGATTATGAGTCAAGCCATGATTGTACAGAAAGTCAGTAAAAACTTTATATATAATTTAGTTTTCAAAAAAAGTTGCATAATGTATAATGAAAGCAGTGAAAGACGGTGATTTTATGACTGTCTGTCTTGCAGATAATTTTGAGGGTGTGGAACTGATACTTCGGATCGTTTTGGGACGGAAGGATATAACAGTTAAATCAGTCCGTACACAGGAGCCAATGAAGAACTTACAAGGGCGTTCCGCTATTTTAGATGTCCACGCAGTTGACAACATGAAAAAAGAATTTGATGTGGAAATTCAAAGGAAGGACGCAGGGGCAGGTGCAAAGAGGGCAAGGCACAACAGTAGTCTGTTGGACGCACATATATTAAAGCCGGGTGATGATACGGAAGATATTCCCGACAGCTATGTTATTTTTATCACAGAAAATGATGTTATGCAAGGCAATCAGCCGATATATCCAGTAGAAAGATATGTCACTATCGGGAACAGCCATAAGAATGATAAAAAAAGGTAAAATGCCACTGGAAGAAATTACTGAATATATTCCGATCTTGTCATTTGAGGAATTAAAGGAAATTGAAGCCGAAGTTATGCAATTAGCATAAGTAACAGCACAACTGAATATAAAATAACAGCATAAAGGCGCATGGGAACAGTAAATTGTAAACCATGCGTCCTTTTTGCACCCAAAAGTAGGATTAACGGCAACATTCAGACCACTGCCACAGGGCAGATCATTCCTTGTTTACAACAGACGATCGATAAGACAGACAGCGCGCCCTCTGCAACTTTAAGAAAACAATCCCTGAAAGAACTCCAGAATCGACCGGAAAAAATCTGCCACCTTATCAAAAATACTCTTGGTATCCAGATTGGAAATTTTCTCATACAGTTCTTCCGCCTGATCCTTGATGGAATCAATATCCAGATCCAATTCCCCGATTTTCTGCAAAAGACTGGTTAATTCTCCAATTTCTTCTTCTGCCAGGGTTATATCAAACTGGCTGCAGGCCTCCGCAATGGCTGCCTTGATGTCTTTTTCTGAATTCAGTCCCTTCTCGATCACTTCCTGTTTCAGATAAGCCACCAGTTCTTCCGCCTTCTGGGAATCTCCCACCGCTTCTGCAATATCTCCGGTCAATACCAGTTCATTCAGGGCGGTATCCATGCTCCGCTCAGAAACCTTGGCGCCGGTCATATCGGAATAAGCTTTCATGGCCCCCACCAGTGCGGCGGTGCCTGAAATGGGAAACGGCCCGGCCACAATAATATCGGCATCGGTAATTCCGGCAGTAATCAACGCGTTTTTGTACATGCCTATGGTGCAGTAGGAAATATTTTTGGTGGTAATATTAATCCCGTTTCCCTGATCTCTTTTTACAATCAGCACAGAGGACAACGCCCGGGTTCCGATTTTGCCCGCGTCCACATATTCTCCCAAATATTCATGTTCTTCTTCATTGGTAATATAGATCACATCGTAATCCGGCAGTTCTGCAGGATTGATGTTCAAAAGCTCCAGTACCGTCTCCTGCTGCGCCGGCGTCAGATTGGCCCCCAGCGCCAGATACGGCTTATCTGCTTTGGTGATGGGCTCTGTCACTTCTCCCGGTTCTTCCAGTACCTCTTCCGGTTCTTTGGATGCATTCTCCTTCTCTCCTGTTTCCCTGGAATCTTCCTCCTGGCTGATTCCAGGCGCAACCTCCTTTTCATCTGTCTCTGCCGCCCATGCCTGTACCGGAGCAAACACTGCCAACATGCCTGCCAGCAGCAGGGTGATGATTCGTGTTCTGTATTTCTTCATGGTTACCTCCATTCCGTTGGTTTCTTTTTCAAAATGGAGCAGTTCCTACATCCTGGATCTTATCCATTTATAAATATCTTTATATACTGTTTCTCTGTCCAGTTCATTTAATATTTCATGCCGGTCGGTAGGATATAATTTGCAGGTAATATCCTGTATGCCCGCCCGTTTATATTTCACGCAGACAGCCTTCACGCCTGCGCCGTAATTGCCCACCGGGTCCTCTTCCCCTGCCACCAGAAGAAGGGGCAGCTCCTTTGGAATGGCATTTACATTTGCCGGCCGATTGATCGCATGTATCGTGTCAAATAAAGTATAATACCCGTTCAGGGTAAACTTAAACGTGCATCTGGGCTCTTTTTGATAGGCTTTTACAATTTCTTTATCCTTCGTCAGCCAGGCTGCCGGTGTTCCCTCATCCCGGAACCTCTTATTATTCCCGCCCAATGCCATTTTTTCCACCAGGGGGCACCGGTGATTCCATCCGCAAAAAAGCGCCAGTACGCGGCAGATGAATTTCCCCATAACAGCAGCCCCGGCAGGCTGATTTCCGGTTCCCATAATCACCGCTCCTTTCAGCCCGCTGCCGTATCTGGACAGATATTTTCTGAGCAGAAAGGAGCCCATGCTGTGGCCCAGTATGAAATAAGGCGTATCCGGGTGTTCCTTCTGAATGATTTTACGCAGGTGATTCAAATCCTCCACCACAATATCGCTGCCGTCTTTGGCAGCAAAATATCCCCAGAGTTCTTCTGATTTGACAGATTTTCCATGTCCCAGGTGATCATTTCCCACTACCATAAAGCCCTGCTTCACCATATATTCCGCAAAACCCTCGTACCGCTCCACATATTCTATCATACCATGACTAATCTGGAGAATCCCTTTTAATTCCCCGTCCTCCGGTTCCCATTTCACCGCATAAATTTTCGTCTGTTTATCGGCTGATAAAAATCCAAACGTTCTTCTTTTCATAGGCGCCTCCTGCTGCATCTGTCTGTTCTTACATGATACGGCCTGCCTTTTTGCCGGCAGAACCAATGGCTATTTGCTGATCTCCGCTCCCACTGCCCGGAGCCATTCTTCCACTTCTTTTGCTTTCCTGCGCAGATTATTCAAAGTCTCCTGCTGTCCTGAAAAAGTTTTTCCGGCCTGTTCTACCACCTGAGCAGCCATATCATATTTCTTGGTAATCAGTTCATTGTCGCCCACAGACTGATCCAGACTCTCCGCCAATGCAAGAATCTGGGGTACAAGGTTCCTGGTTTCCGTCTCCTCCAACCGGGAAGCGTAAGCTCCGAACCCTTCTGCCGCCTTTTCCAGCCGGGCATTGTGTTCCTTCCAAATCTGTGTTAAATACAGCACCTGGGTCTCAGCCTCCTTCAGCCGTTCTTCCATTTTCTGCATTTTCTCTGCCATAAAAGAAGCGGACTGGTGGTATTTTCCTGACAAATCCCTGACTTTTTCTGCCGCTTCCACAAACTGTACGCCGTCCTCTCCCAGTCTCCCTGCTTCAATGGCCGCATTCAGAGAAAGGATTCCCATCTGCTTCTCCATCTCTTCCATTTCACCGATACGCGTTCCCATTTCTCCCATTTCCTGGCGCATTCCTGCGGCCGCCAGCTCCAGCACCTCTTCCGGAGAGGTAAGCTTTCCTCCCTGCTCGATCATTTCCAGAAGTTCTTTTTCCCTCCGGTAAATTCCTTCAATGGATCTCTGGTAAGTGCCGTCAGCCAGTCCTGCTTTATTGGCTAAAACCACTATCTGTTTCTGCAATTCGCGGTTTCTGATGTTCTGACGTTTGGCTTCTCCTGCAGCGTCCTTTACTGTTTCTGTCAATTTCTCCATCTGGCTGTCCAGTTCATTCTGGCTTCCTTCCATGGAGGCAATTCCTGTTTCCGTTTCATTTTGCACCAACCGCATTTTATTTGTCACCTCTGATAATTTCTTCAAATATTTATCTGCCTCTGCCTGTTTGGCAAGCAGTTCGTGTTCCAGTTCTTCCTGTTTTTTCCCTATTCCGAACATCTGGGTTCCCCTTTCTTTCAAAAGTGTTTCATCCTTATTCATTCTATCACATTTTATCCGGTTCTAACAGTAGTTCTTTACAATTATCTGTAAACTTTCCCTGCCGTTGTAGACGTTGATTTCCGGATAGTAGATAAAGGATACTGTAATTCCGCTGTTTTTGCCGGACATTGCCTGCTTCAGCGCAGTATTTCCGAATTTCTGAGCCAGAAATTCCAGAAACGCTTCCGTATCCCCAAAATAAACCGCGTCCATCCTGGCGCCTCCCTGGCTCTGGACCTGCATCCGGCAGACATTTTTATTCTTTCCTAAAATCTGTATGGTCAGAATATGTATATTTTTGTCTGCGAACACCGGTTTCTCATTGGATTTCCCAAAGGGCTCCAAAAGATTCAGTTCCTCGATCAGAGGTTTTGAAATATAGTCTAAGGGCATAGGCACGTCAATCACAATTTTCCCCTGCAGATCCTGTTCAGTCAAAGCCGTGTTCTCATTCAGCTGCCGCCGAAACAGCTCCACATGCTCCGGAGGCAGGGACAGACCCGCCGCCATGGGATGCCCGCCGAATCTTGTAAACAGTTCTTTGCATTTTGACATCTCTTCATACATGGAATAGCTTTCAATGGAACGCCCTGAGCCTTTCACCCCGTCTTCTGCGGCGGTCAGCAAAAACACCGGCCGGTGATACCGCTCTCTGATGCGTCCGGCTATAATCCCCGCCAGGCTTTCGTGGCAGTCCGGCAGATAGATCACCAGAACTTTATCTTCCATTAGCGAGGTCTCTTCCACCAGTTTCACTGCCTGCTTCACGCCCTGCTCCGTCATCTCCTTCCGGCTGGCATTCAAATCATACAAATCTTTTGCATATTCTGCCGCTGCAGCTTCATTCTCTGCCAGCAGCATCTTAAGGGCCCTGTAAGCCGTGTCAAGCCTTCCGCTGGCATTGAGGCAGGGACCCAGAACAAACCCGATATGGTACGCTTTGATTTTGCCCGGCTCTATCTGATTCCGGGCCGCCAACGCGCGCATTCCGTAATTTTCCGTCCGGTTTAAGGCTTTTAATCCTTCTTTCACCAGAATTCTGTTTTCTCCTGTCAGGGGCATCACGTCTCCTACGGTGGCAAAGGCCGCATTTTCCAAATATGCCAGAGCCTTTTTTTGCGGAAACCCTAAGCGTTCAAACAATGCCTGGGCCAGCTTGAAGGATACTGCTCCGCCGCACAGCTCTTTAAAAGGATAGGGGCAATCCGGCTGTTTGGGATTCACCACCGCGTCTGCCGACGGCAGATGAAAGATTTTCTCTCCATACTCCCCTTGCTCATAGGGAATCTCGTGGTGATCTGTAATAATCACAGTCAGTCCCAGTTCTTTAGCCAGAGCCAGTTCCGCTTCCGCTGCAATTCCGTTGTCACAGGTGAGAATGGTGTCCACTCCCTCAGACGCCGCCTGACGCACCAGACGCTCATTGACCCCGTATCCGTCTTTCATCCGGTCGGGTATGGCATAGTCTGCCCTGGCCCCGCATTCCCTCAATGCAGAATACAAGATATAAACCGACTGAACTCCGTCAATATCATAATCCCCGATAATGCGGATTTTCTGTTTCTTCTGAATCTTTTCCTGCAAAATTGACACGGCCTTTTCCATATCTTTCATTTTCTTCGGATCATGAAGCTGCTCCAGGGTTCCGTGAAGATATTCTTCGATGGCTTCTTCTCCGATCACCTCCCGGTTGCGGATAATTCTGGCTGTTACCTGATCAATTCCAAACTGCTCTGATATTTTCTTAAAATCTGCTTTTTTCGCAGACACTACCCATTTTTCCATATAGTTCTCCATTTCGCTGTCGTATGAAACATTTTCTGTCATGGCAGATTATATCACAAATTCTGTTGTTTTTCATTTCCATTGATTTTATTTTCAAAAAAAGATATAATAACACAAAAAAGAAAAGGAGTTTCGTTTTCCATGAACCCAATAGATTTAGTAGATATTTTAAGAAATCACACTGTCTATATTCAGACTCACAACTTCCCGGACCCGGATGCAATTGCCAGCGCCTTCGGCATCCAACAGTTTCTGAACTGCCACGGCGTTGAGGCGGCGCTCTGTTATGACGGAAAAATTGACCGTCTCAGTTCTAAGAAAATGCTGGATACTTTTGGAATTGTCATGCACTCCAAAGATGAGCTTCCTGATATGACAGAAGAAGATCTGATTGTCCTGGTGGATTCCCAGAAAAATAACAGCAATGTCACGGATCTCATCGGTGATGAAGTGGCCTGTATTGACCATCATCCCATATTTTTCCCTTACGAGTACTCATATCAGGACATTCAGCCGGTGGGCGCCTGTTCTTCCATTATCGCCTCCTATTATCAGCAGACTGATACGCCCATCTCACCGGCCTGCGCTGCCGCTCTGGCTTACGGCATCAAAATGGATACCGCGGATTTCTGCCGGGGAACCACCGCACTGGATACGGAAATGTTTTCCTTCCTGTTCGGCCGTGCCGACTGGGAGCTTGTAACTAATATGTATTCCAATACTATGGAATTTGACGATCTGCGGGCATACGGCGCAGCCATTCAGAATATACAGATTTTCGGTGGGACAGGCTTTGCTTATATTCCCTTCCACTGCGCCAATGCATTGATTGCCATTATTTCAGACTTCATTTTATCTCTGGATGTGGTACATATTGCCATTATTTACGCAAAACAGACCAATGGACTGCGTTTTTCCATCCGATGTGAACAGAACCGGATGCATGCCGGCAATCTGGTTGCCAATGTGCTAAAACCCTGGGGAAGCGGAGGCGGACATCCTTCCATGGCGGGAGGCATTATTCCTTCGGAGCATATTTCCCTGTTGGGAGAGGATATGCATACGACGCTTCAGGATGCGTTTTTAAAAGAAATTGCCACTATGGAAGAAGCTTTGTAAAACAACGGGGCTGTCCCATTAAGAAATACTTCTTAATGGGACAGCCCCGTGTCAATTATAATTCACAATTCTTCACAGTTCTCGGGAACGGCACCACATCCCGGATATTGGTCATACCCGTCAGATACATCACGCACCGTTCAAATCCAAGGCCAAACCCTGCATGTCTTGCAGTTCCGTATTTCCGCAAGTCCAGATAGAAATCATAATCCTCCTGGTTCAGCCCAAGCTCCTCCATCCGTTTGCAGAGCAAATCGTAATCGTCCTCTCTCTGGCTTCCGCCGATAATCTCTCCGATTCCCGGCACCAGGCAGTCCACGGCTGCCACAGTCTTGCCGTCGGGATTCAGCTTCATGTAAAACGCCTTGATTTCCTTGGGATAATCTGTCACAAACACCGGACGTCTGAACACTTCTTCGGTCAGATAACGCTCATGCTCCGTCTGCAAATCTGCCCCCCAGGAAACTTTATATTCAAAGTTATCATTATTCTTTTGGAGAATTTCAATGGCTTCCGTATAAGTCACATGGGCAAAATCAGAGTTCACCACATGATTCAGCCGCTCCAACAGGCCCTTGTCCACAAAGCTGTTGAAAAACTGCATCTCCTCCGGCGCATGCTCCAACACATATTTGATAATGTATTTCAGCATACTCTCCGCCAGAATCATATCATCTTCCAGATCTGCAAAGGCAATCTCCGGCTCAATCATCCAGAATTCCGCCGCGTGTCTGGTGGTGTTGGAATTCTCCGCCCGGAACGTAGGGCCGAAGGTATAAATATTCTTAAACGCCATGGCATAAGTTTCCCCGTTTAACTGGCCGCTTACCGTAAGATTGGTGGGCTTGCCGAAAAAGTCCTGGGCAAAATCAATGGCTCCTTCTTCATCCTTCGGCACATGGTTCAAATCCAGGGTGGTTACCTGAAACATCTCTCCTGCGCCCTCACAGTCGCTTCCTGTGATCAGCGGCGTATGCACATACACAAAATCCCGTTCCTGGAAAAATTTGTGAATGGCATAGGCAATCAGGGAACGCACCCGAAATACTGCTTCAAAGGTATTGGTGCGGGGGCGCAGATGGGAAATAGTTCTTAAATATTCAAAGCTGTGGCGTTTTTTCTGCAGCGGGTAATCCGGTGTGGACTGGCCTTCCACTATCACCTCTTCTGCCTGAATTTCAAAAGGCTGCTTTGCCTTAGGAGTAGCCACCAGTTTTCCTTTTGCCATAATTGCCGCGCCTACATTGAGCTTTTCCACTTCTGCAAAATTGGAAAGCCCGTCATGGTATACCACCTGCAGAGGCTCAAAGAAAGTTCCGTCATTGACTACAATAAATCCAAAATTTTTGGAATTGCGGATGCTTCTCACCCATCCTCCGACGGTAATCTCCTGGTCTAAGAATTCTTCTTTTCTGCGGTAAAGGTCTTTAATATTTGTCAGTTTCCATTCCATAGCTCTTCTCCTTTATATTTCTTCTATTCTTCCTCAGTTTTCTTCCCGGTCTCTTCTGCTTCCCCGGAAGTCTCACCGTAGGTAATCTTTGCATTTTCTATCAGCATGTCCACGGTTTTCTCTCTCACGAAAACATTTTTGACATATGCTTCCCCGTGCTGCTCCAGTAATGCTTCCTCATTTTCATAACCGTAATCTTCCACAACACTTTTCTTATATTCCGCAAATTCCTCGTCGCTGAATTCAACATTTTCTTTTCCGGCGATAGCTTCAATGATCAGTTCCCCTTCCAGAGTCTCTGTTACAAGCTGCTTGGCCTGGGCCTGGAAATCTTCCTCGGTAACATTGGAAGTTTTCAGATAATCCTCCAGCTTCATGCCGTAAGCCTCCAGATTTGCCTCAAACCGGGACACATATTCTTCCATCCTCTGATCTAAAAGCCCTTTCGGAAATTCTTTTACTTTACACACTTCTCTCAGCTTCTGGATCACCGCCGCCTGGGTTTCCTGTTTCTTTGTGGCTGCTCTGCTTTCCTCCAGCTGCTCTCTGACGCCGTTCTCAAAATCCTCCACGGTCTTGTACCCCTGGGAGGACATATTTTTCTCCACAAATGCATCGTCCAGCATATCATAGGTCATATCTGACTTATTGACAATCTTATTCACTGTCACATTGAAAACAACTGCCTGGCCTGCCAGTTCTGTATTCTGATAGTTTTCCGGAAACGTCAGATCAAGGGCGACCTTCTCCCCGACTTTCGCTCCAATCAGGCCTTCCTCGAATCCGTCAATAAAACTGTTTGAACCTATTTCAAGCACCGCGCCCTGGGCTGTGCCGCCGTTAAAGGCCACGCCGTCCTTTAAGCCCTCGTAGTCAATATTGACAAAATCGCCGTCCTCTACCGTATCCTTCTCGCTGTCCTCATATACCGGATAAGACAGCAGGGTATTTTTTACTTCGTTTTTTACATCCTCGTCGGTGACCTCATAGGAGCCAAGGCTCACTTCCATCCCCTTATATTCTCCCAGCTCCACATAATCTGCCGCATTATATTCAACGGTTTCCTGATCTTTGGAACCGCTTGCTTCCTCTTTGCCTGTACTCTCTTTCTTATCGCTGTTATCTTTCTGGCCTGTCCCGCAGCCGCAAAGCAGAGCTGCCGTACATACTGCACACAGCAGTAACATCCTTCTTTTCTTCATTTTACATTTACCTTTCTTTCTGAGTATGAAACAACAAGAACTTTTCACAATAATAAAGCATAGCACACTTTTTCCAAAATGAAAAGGTTTCCAGGTTACAAAACACAAATAAAACACAAATACTGGAAATATTACTCCGGACACAATGGGTTCATATTCTTTGCCACCGCGCCGTAAATGTGCTATACTTAGAAAAACATTCACACATTACAGCTAAAGCTGAAAAAGGAGTCCGCTATGAACCATTTAACTTTACTGACAGACCTGTACGAACTGACCATGATGCAGGGCTATTTTAAAACCGGAAACAATGAAACTGTGGTATTTGACGCATTTTACCGGACAAACCCCGGCAACGGCGGATATGCCGTCTGCGCAGGCCTGGAGCAGATAATAGAATATATCAAAGACCTGCATTTTTCAGATACAGATATTTCCTATCTGAGAAGCGTAGGCATTTTTGAAGAAGATTTTCTGGAATATTTAAAAGAATTCCGCTTTTCCGGCGACATTTACGCCATTCCGGAGGGTACAGTGATTTTCCCGCGGGAACCGCTGCTTAAAGTAATCGCCCCTATTATGGAAGCGCAGCTGATTGAAACGGCTGTTTTGAATATCTTAAATCATCAAAGCCTGATCGCCACTAAAGCCGCCCGGGTCTGCTATGCCGCTGACAAAGACAGTGTGATGGAATTCGGCCTTCGCCGGGCGCAGGGACCGGATGCGGGAGTTTACGGGGCCAGGGCCGCCATGATCGGCGGATGCTGCGGCACCTCCAATGTGCTCTGCGGACAGAAGTTCGACGTACCGGTCAAGGGCACACATGCCCACAGTTGGATTATGAGCTTTTCCGATGAATATACCGCCTTCCGAAAATATGCAGAGCTTTACCCTTCTGCCTGCATTCTGCTGGTGGATACTTATGATACCTTAAAATCCGGCGTTCCCAATGCGATCCGGGTATTTACAGAGATGAGAGAAGCCGGCATTCCCCTTACCTTTTACGGTATCCGCATGGACAGCGGCGATTTGGCCTACCTGTCTAAAATTGCCCGGAATATGCTGGATGCGGCAGGATTTCAGGATGCGGTGATTTCCGCTTCCAACGATTTGGACGAGTATCTGATTGAAAACCTGAAAGCCCAGGGCGCCAAAATCACTTCCTGGGGCGTGGGAACCAATCTGATCACCTCCAGAGACTGCCCTGCCTTCGGAGGGGTATACAAGCTGGCTGCCATTCAGGATCAAAACGGAAAATTCCTTCCCAAAATCAAGCTTTCCGAAAATACGGAAAAAGTCACCAACCCGGGCAACAAAACCATTTACCGGATTTACGAGAAGGATTCCGGCAAAATCAAAGCAGATCTCATCTGTCTTGCAGATGAAACCTTTGATCCGGACAAAAAACTCCGGCTTTTTGATTCCCTGGAAACCTGGAAGCGCACCACCCTGCCGGGAGGCACTTACACCATGCGGGAGCTGCTGGTGAAGATTTTTGAAAAAGGAACCTGTGTGTATGAATCTCCAAAAGTAATGGAAATTCAGAAATACTGTGAAAAAGAAAAAAATACCCTGTGGAATGAAACAAAACGGTTTGCAAATCCCCATGAAGTCTATGTGGATTTATCCGATAATCTGTTTGATATGAAGCGGAAGATTCTGAATGAATATTCTCTGGAAAGCGGCGGCGCCCAAGAGGTTTCGCTGTGATGAAAGCAAAAAAAGATATGGCTTCCGGCGACATTTTCACAATTCCTCTTTTTCTCCCATCCTATCAGGAATGGACAAAAATGGAGCAGCTCATAGATTATAAACGATATCACTTCCGCGAGGATGACATTTATGCGTTCGGACGGCTCATCGAACTGCAAACCGGAAATATGAATCTGATTGAAATTTTTTCTTATGTGGGAAAAATACCAGAAACCCCCGAAGCAATCATTTATTCCGGACGGTTTTTTGAACCTGTAATGATGGCAGGAGCTTTTTCGAAAGGACGCTGGCAGATATTCCTTAAGCCTGGAGGCAGGTCTTCTGAATGAAAACAGCTTTACTGCCCTTGCTTTTCACAAATTTACAATGGACAAAAAAGCTTTTGAAGAATTCTTAGAACGCATCGAAAGCGGTGATTAAGCTTCACGAAATCCTGGACATTTCCCTCAGCCTCTGGGGAAATGTCCAGACAGGAAAATCTTTCATACTTATTTGTTCAAAAATTCCTCAACTTCTTCCTCCGGCGCATGGCGCAAATCCAGAAATCCTTCCTCTCCATCTTTTACCAGCCAGATTTCTTTTTTTCCTTCAGCCTCCATATTATCAATCACCAGAATCCGAAATCCCTGTTCCACTTCATATTCGTCTACATAAGCTTCCTTTTCGTCATCCCATCTGTTTTCATACAGCTGGTATCCGGAAAAATCCAGATCGGAAATCTCTTCCCCTTTCGCCGCCAATTCTTTTACTTCCTGGGCGGTAAATTCACTTTTCCAGACAAAATTGTCCCATTCCTCCCCATCAAAAGGCTCATCACTATAATCCTCCGGCTCTCCCCGGTTCACCGCCAGCCGGAATTTTTCTCCCAGATATACCTGGTTTAACGGCTGTCCGTCGATCTCTGCCATAATCTCTTCTCCGTCCACAACGTCAATGGGTTCCTGTTCCTCTTCCGAAACTGCCCAGTAATGGTACAGCCGCAGCTCCATCCAATCGCATTCTATAGAAGGAAGGCCGGCACTACTTAGTTCACCTGCAAAAGTAATTCCGCTGCCGCTTCTGCTCTCCGGGTAGTAAAACACCTGATTTCCCAGACTGTCTATACCTTCCAGATAATATTCCGCTTCTCTTTGTTCACCCAGAATTTCCGCCTCAATCCGGCTGTCCACCGGAGTGATTACCAGTTCTTTGATTTTCAGTTCCATGCCCTCTCCCAGCGGGAATGTTTTATCATATGACATTTCCAGGGTATTCCAGGCAAGCTCCTCGTTTGTGACCGTAAACCCAAAATCAAAGGCAATTTCATTTTTCTCATCCAACAGATCCTCTGCATTCTTATAAGCCAAAAAATGAAGCTGTATATCTGTAATTTTTTCCGGAAGGTCTTTTAATTCCATCATAAATATATGGTCAGGCTCTAATTTATCCTCCAGCTTACCTGAATTCTCCCACTCACCGTCAAATGCCGGCGTCTCATCGGTGTAGGTTAAAAGCTTCTGTTCTTCTCCATTGACTGTTACAAATTCTTCCGGCACAAACATCCCCTCCGGCTCCTTTGTATGGATTGTCACAGAGGCGTATATCTTATGATCCGCCAGGATCACTTCGTGTAAGGTAACGGTAAAACCTTCTTTTTCCTGCTCCTTATGGATGATTTCCGCATAGGGGGACAAATCCTTCTCCACCTGCCAAATCTGCCCGATTTTTGTTACAATTCCTTTCACCGCTGCCTGTACCCTGGGGCTGCCTGCCATAAGAATCACAAGAACAACGGCTGCCGCCGCGCCTGCTATCCTGCGGCGGTATAAATAAAACGCCTGCCGCCTGGTTCTCTGCCATTCTTTTCCCGCTTCCTCCACCAGCCTGTCATCAATGTTCCCAAAGGCTTCTGCAAAATCAAACTCTTTTTTCAATCCATTCTCCTTCACTGTCCCATTACCTCCTGCTCTAAAATATGAAACAATTTTTTGCGGTTTCTGCACAAATTTGTCTTAATGCATCCGGCCGATACCTTATGTCTTTTGGCAATCTCACAGATCGAATCCAGATACCAATACCTCCGGATAAAGATATCCCGATCTGCTTTTGGCAGCTTCCAGAGAAATTTCTCAATTTCCTCCAACAGTTTCTTCTCTGCCATCTGCTCTTCAATGGTATAAGACAAAGACAGCTCATCCATTTCACTGCACACATCCGCCCTGTGGGCGTCCGGACGTTTTGCCGCATGTTTTTTGCGGAAGCAGTCGATGGCAAACCCTCTGGTAATCCTTCCCACAAAGACTGCCAGACAGGAAGGTCTTTTGGGCGGCATATAGTTCCAGGCTGACAGCCAGGTATCATTCAGGCATTCTTCCGAAACATCCTCCTTTCTTTGCTCACTCTATAAGTCGGATAAAATAAGCCAAGGTTACAGAATTTCCTTTTTTCTTACTGTTTTCCATAGCTTTACAGAACCCTGCCTTTTTTGTATAATGAATCTATCAGCAAAGTTTTCAGATTTCAAATAACCAATCTCTCAGAAAGGAGAAACATAATATCAATGCCTCTTTTACAACCGACCCTGTATACCCTTGATTATATCTATCAGCTTCCGGAAGGCAAACGGGCAGAATTGATTGACGGACAGGTTTACGATATGGCTCCGCCCACCCGCATCCATCAGGAAATTGTTTCCGGACTCCACTATAAGATCCGTGATTTCATTGATTCCAAACATGGTTCCTGCCGGGTCTATCCTGCTCCCTTTGCAGTTTTCCTGAACGCAGACGACAGAAACTATGTGGAACCTGATATTTCCGTTGTCTGCAAAACCGACAGGCTGGATGAAAAAGGCTGCAACGGAGCTCCGGACTGGATCATCGAAATTGTTTCCCCAGGAACGAAACACATGGATTACGGCGTTAAGCTGTACAAATACCGCACCGCCGGAGTGCGGGAATACTGGATTGTTAACCCCATGACCAGGATTGTCAATGTCTACGATTTTGAACATGAAGTGAAAACAGACCAGCATACGTTCCAGGACGAGATTCCCTCCTGCATTTTTGACGGCCTTACACTCCGCCTGGAGGAGCTTCTTCCCTGACTATTACTCCGGCGGTTAAATATCGCCGGAGATTACGCAGAACAAATCTTCATATGCAAGGCGGAAGATTGAGCTGTAGCGAGGGCTACAGCGATTGATGAGGGTCTGCCCCGCTTTATCGGGCACAACGCAGCAGATGGAGGTTTGGACAAGTAAGATATTGCGATATTTAACCGCCGGAGTAATATCTCCTGCCCATGCCCGAATGCCGGTAATTCTGATGCCCCCGCCAGACAGTAATTCCCAGTGTCATTGTTGCTATCACAGGAATATACCTGAGCCATTGAGGGGGCACGGTATAAATTCCCGGATGCGGCAGATACACCGGCATGGAATAGCAGGAAACCCGCATCAGATCCATGAAAACCCATCCCCAGTAATAATTGGCCGTACCCATTCCCAACAGCATCGGAAACAGAACCCGATCCACCCCAAAAGGCAGAACAAACAAAATCACTCCCGCTGTCACAGCAGATACGGGACGCCTGCACTTTGAAGATAAAAACAGCGTGATGCCTACATTTAACAGAACAGACGCCAAACCTGCCAGAAACAATAATCCCAGAAAATTCCCGATGCTGCCGTAATCGGCCCGGGGCAAAGCAATACCTGCGCTTGCCTCCAATCCATCCCATCCGTATAATACCCCTGTCATCACAAACAGCAGAACCATCATTAAAACACAGACCATACATCCAAGTCCCATAGCTGCCTCTATTTTCCGGCGGATATCCCTGGATTTTCCCTGATTTGTGGTCAGCAGAATTTCCGTGGTATTCCGGCTGTATTCTTCAGAAAAAACAGGCGCCGCCATCAGGATCAGCCAGATATTTAATGAAGTCACCGCAAGATGCCAGATATCCTGCAGTTTTTCCCATCCTCTGGTATAACCAAACTGAAACTCTCCGCTTACAAAATATTTTCCATAATTCTCCCAGGTGTCCCCGGAAGAAAAACCCGAGGGCCGCTGTTCCGTCTGCAGAAAATCTGTCAGCTTATCCGTAACAAACTGGCTGCAGAAATTCCCCTCCCTGACCACAGCATATTCCATATTTTCTCTGCCGATATAACCGGAAAATCCGAACCGTTCTGCAATAGCCTCTGCTTTTTCCATGGTAAAAGGGCCTTCATACTCTTTTGCCAGCCGGCGGTCCTGCCTGACGGCCTCCAATCCCTGGTATACTGTTCCGTCTATTTCCGTCCTGGTTCCGCTTGCCTCCTGATACAGAATAAACAGAAAAAAACCGATCATCGCAAGCAATGCAAGATTCATCACCGGCCTTGCCGTTATCTTGTAAAATTCCATTTTAAACAATCTCATACTCTGCCTCCTGTCAAATCTCCGTTTCCCTGAAAAACTTTTTATATTCAAATACCGGTTGAATATCAGCCAGGATTTTCTCCCATTCCATATAGATACACGTCTTCCAGATTCGGGGAAATCTGCGCTGCATCCTCTGCGGGCTGAGTGTCTGAAACAATCCGAAGAACCACCCTGCCGTCCTCTGTATTTTTCTGGTTGCTGATGGTAAATTCCTGGTTGAGCCTCTCTGCCTGCTCCGGCGTTTTTATGCATTCCCACACTTTTCCATCCACTGTCTGTAAGATTTCCTGCAGATTTCCCGATTCTGTGATCTTCCCTGCTTTCATCAGCAGAATTTCATCTGCAATATATTCAATATCCGCCACAATGTGGGAAGAAAGCAGCACCATCCGGTCCCGTCCCAGAGAGCTTATCATGTTCCGGAACCGAATGCGCTCCCTGGGGTCCAGCCCGGAAGTAGGTTCATCCAGAATCAAAATTTCCGGATCATTCAGCAGCGACTGGGCTATGCCTAACCGCCGCACCATGCCTCCGGAAAGGGTTTTGATTTTTTCCTTTCCCGATCCTTGAAGCCCTGTAATTTTCAGCAGCTTTTCTACTCTCTCCCGCGCCAGTTCCGGCGGCACCGCCTTTAATTCTGCCAGATATTCCAGATAACGGCAGACTGTAAAATTCGGATAATATCCCAATTCCTGAGGCAGATACCCCAGTTTCATCCGGTATTCCCCGCCCATTTTTCCAATTTCCTGTCCATTGCAGAGAATTTCCCCGGAAGTGGGTCTCAGTACTCCCACCATCATGCGCAGCAGCGTGGTTTTTCCTGCTCCGTTGGCTCCAAGCAATCCATAAATTCCCTTTCGAAACGTAAATTCCAGCCGGTCCACTGCAATTTTCTGCTTATAATGCCTGCTCACCCTGTCTAATTTCAATTCCAACATACCATCTCTCCTTCCTCCATCCTGCGGTAAATCAAATTTATTTCCCGTATCAGGCACAAAACAGCTGCCGCCAGTGCAAATACCCACACTCCAAAATACGTCCTGGCATACCACTGAGGACTGCTTAAGGGAACCAGAGATATCATTCCGCACATTGCGGCCGCCCCTGCCTGCAGATATTCCCCTCTTCTTCCCCGAAGCATGGTAAATACCAGAAGCTGCACGGCGTTTGACAGCACAAAGGGCACCAGAAGATACACCAAAACCCGAAACAGGCCGCAGGAGGTATTTTTTGCAACCACAGCCACCATCACCGTAAGAAGCAGAATGTCCAGGCAGCCGAACAATATCATTTTCACACACCACACCTGTTTAAAATTCAGATAGCAGGACTGCTCCAATTCCATCATTCCAATGGCTCTGCTTCTGCCAAGCTCTGCCACCAGAAAAAGCCCCATACTGGAAGCCGCCACGGAAGCTGTCCCAAGATACGTCAGCATCCCTTCTCCCTTCCACTGGAAATAGCCCAGTAAAACCACGGTCAGACATACGCACAGCAGCTGCCCGCCCAGGCAGAATCCGGAAATATATTTCAGCTGTCCCCGGAATATTTCCCAGAAGGACGGACAACGCCAATACTGCTTCTGCTCTGCCGCCTCTTCAAGCTTTTGAAGAATCCTCCCTTTCTCCTGCTGATCAATTGAAATTTCCTCTAAAACAATTTTTTCTTTCACTGTTTCCTCCTTTTTCCCGTTTTTATGTTCTTCGCTTTTACTGCAAATCCTCTTTCTTCAGGCTTTTTTTCAATTTTTCTGTGCCCTGGCGGATTCTGGATTTTACCGTTCCAATCCCCGTCTCTGTCATCCGGGCAATTTCCCGATATTTAAACCCATATCCGTAATACAGAATCATTGCTTCCCGCTGCATCCCCGGAAGATGCTCCGTCAGCTGCTGCATGGTAACCAGAATTTCCTCCTGACATGTTCTGGCTTTCACAACATGCTCTTTTCCTTCCGGGAGTTCCTGCTGCCAGAGCTCTTCGTTCTCCTGCCTGCGTTTTGCGCTCCTGAAATAATCCATACACACATTTCTTGCAATCGTAAGCAGATATCCCTTCAAATTCCGGTAACAGTAATGCTCCACCGATCGGATAAAATGCAGAAACGTCTCCTGGGTCAAATCCCCGGCATCCTGGCGGCTCCCGGTTTGATAGCAGCAGAAACGGTAAATATCGTCATAATATTTCTCTGCAATGGTATTCAGATATTCTTTTTTTCCCCGCTGGATTTCCCGGATCAGTTCTCTGTCGTTCACGGTCTTGCGCTCCTTTGCTGTGTGTTCTGTTAATATAACGCATCAACTGTATCAAAGGTTTTATCATTCTGAATTTTTTTATACAAAAAAAGAAGCGCAGCAGCCTTTTTTCAGCTTTGCACTCCTTCTATCACATTCTCTAATACATCTCCGCCGCCATTCTTCCGGCTTTTCCGGAACGGAGATGGCACCACAGAGAAACCATTGCGCTTAAAATCAGTACCAGATAGAAATTCAGCCCCCGGGTCACACACATGGAAGCGGTAAGAAAAGCTCCCGGGAAAATCATGGAATATGCCGTTTTATACATCATCTCCGTAATGCCCTGAGCGCCCGGGAGAGGCAGCATATCCACTGCGATATAAATGGCCGCCTGCAGGCTCATTACCGTAAAGGCGCCGGTTCCCTCCAGTCCAAGTCCCCGGTAAATCAGCCAGGTAAGGAAAAAGACGCTGCACCGCTGCACCACCGTAAAGGCGATAACGGCCATAATCTTACTTTTGTTTTTCAAAAAAAACAGCACTGCTTCATGATACTGATCGGCCATATCAATCAATTTGTCCGTCCGCTCTCTGGAGGATTTCAGCAAGCGGAATTTCTTTAAAATCTTTTCTCCGCCGATTACGATTCCCTTGAAGCACCTGGGGCTTACCATAATAAACAGCAAAATCACCACCAGAGCCGTGTTCAAAAACAGGCCCAGATAGTACAGATACAGATAATTTTTAAGATACACCGACAGGGGTTCGTGATAAAAAATCAGAATTCCCACCCCCATAACCACCAACACAAATTTGTAAATTACGGCTACCGTCATAAGCACTACGGTGCTGTCTGATACTTTATGGCCCTCTTTTTGCATATAATAAAGCTGCATGGGCTGCCCTCCGGTGGCAGAAGGCGTAATTCCGGAAAAGAAAAATCCCACAAAAGAATATTTAATACAGGTGGCCGCCTTCGTTCTGTAATTCAGCGACCGCAGAAGATAGCAAATCATCATCCCTTCTGCCGATACAAAAAAGATTGCTGTGGCAGCGGCGGCGCACAAATAGGCCGGATGCAGTTTTTTCACTGCCGCAATCACTGCCGCCATATCATTTCCTTTCAAAATAGCGCTTACGGTCAGCGCCACCAACAATAAAAGAAATCCTGCACTGATTAAATTCTTCCGATTCATAACTATACTGCTCCATTCATTACATAAGACAATTTCCGCATTGCCTGACGGAAAATTCCCAGATTCTTGACAGGGTAACGCAGACAGCTCTCATTAAATTCACGCAGCGTTCCCTCAAATTCCAGACTGGTATGCTCCAGTTCATAGAAATCCCTCGGAGTTACCAGTGAAAAGTGTTTGCCAAACAAATCAAACCCATTCTCTTCCAGAATGCTGGCCACAAAAGAAGAACAGGTATAATGATTCTTCTGGTAAAAGGGTATATTACATAATAACATGGGAAGCCCCAGGATACAATAATGAAAACGAAATCTTCTGGAAAAACATTCCTGCAGCTGTCTGGAAATCTTTTCCTTCTGTTCCTTTGTGCACTCCATGCTTACAATCTTGTATTTTGCTGTGGGAAACACTTCTTCAATTTTCCTGGCGTCCTCTTTCTCAAAGCCTGCCAGAATCGGAACCGCCGGGTTCCTTCTGCCCACGCTGTATGCCTCATTCAGTTCTGCATCCATGGAAAGCACCACATGTATGTAATCAATTCCTATCACTCTGCGTATGATTGATGCGAACAATCCTGGTGTATCTACTAATGCCAAATATATTTTATCCATCTTATCAGCCTCTTTTTCTAATTAAATTTGTAAAATTTCTGCGCCGTCTTGTAACCTGCCAATGTAAGCCCTGCACCAAATTTGCCCGGAAGGAAGGTAAATCCGCTTAAGGTCCGAAACCGCAGCGTCTGGTAAAGCTTCCTGTCATGGTTCTTCACATAATTCCAGAGCATTTCCCTTTTTTCCCACGCTTCCGGCGTCCCAATCAGCAGAAGGTGTATGGATGAAATTGCCATCATAATAGAAATATTCCGGGTCAGGTAATCTGCCAGCTTGGGATGTTTTTCCCTGACTTTTTCCAAATCACTGCAGCCGGAAACCAGCTTGGTAACCCGGATCTGCTGATCAATCCGCTGCATCAGAACCTTTTCATTCACTGACTGATCCTCCCGGCCCAGAAAATAATGGTACATATCCAGGTTCAGATAACACAGGGTTTTCACATAAGGAAGCGGCTGATTGGCAAAAATATTATCCACATAAAAGGTATGCCTGGGCAGCTTCACTCCTGACTGTCTCAGTACTTCTGTCCTGAAAAACAGGGAATGCATCACCAAATACTGGGAGGGACGGAAATGCCGGATATCATTCCAACCGCAGATCTGATTCTCCCTTAACACATTTTTATAGCCCATCCGTTTGGTTTTATTTTCATAAAAGTGGTCATAGATGTAGTTGCATATAATTAAATCTACCTCTGCGCCGCTCTTTTCCCACTGTCTGATTCTTTGCAGCAGCTTTTTAAGCTCCTCTTCGTCCAGCCAGTCATCGGAATCCACAACCTTGAAATATTTTCCCGCTGCCAGCGCAAGCCCTGCATTGACCCCGGCCCCATGGCCGCCGTTTTCCTGGTGCACCACCCGGACAATCTCCGGATAATTCCTGGCATAATTATCTGCAATTTCTCCTGTGCCGTCGGTAGAACCGTCATCCACAATAATAATCTCCACGCAATCATCTCCGCTGAGCAGAGTGTCAATGCACCGCTCCATATAATCTTCTGAATTGTAGCAGGGTACTGTAAATGTAATATCTTTTTTCATTTTTTCTCTCCTGTTGCTTTTTGCTTCTATCTTATTTAACGAAAATATTCTTGATATTTCTTCATAAAATTTCTTAATATTTTTTAAATTTTTCTAAAATCGACAATTATCCCTAAAGGATTTTTCAAACACGCGCTGGAATAGAGCAAGCATCTGCGGCCATTCTATGGCTATGCATCAATTTTCTTCATTATACGTAATCTTTCTTAATTCTGCATTGTCTTTATCTTACATTTATCTTACATTTATGTCAGAATGGCAATCTGCCATACTGCAGAGAAGGGTACATCTAAAAGCAAAAAAACGCTGCGCGCCGGAGTAATACAATGGGGCTGCCGCATTAAGACGTAAACATACAAGATTTTGTAAATAGAATTTATACCATATCCTGTAGTTTTATTTCTTAATGCAACAGCCCCATGATTTCTATAATTTTCTTGATGTTCCTACTGAGACAATTGCCCCTGTTCCTTTTCCACAATCTCTTTCCAATCCTCCAGAGAGCGGCTTCCGGAATAAGTTTCCCCTACGATATTCCCTTCTTTATCCACAAAAAAAGTTTCCGGAACTGCATTAATTCCTGCAAGCCTGCCGCCCAGATATCCTGCGTCCGGTATCAGGAAGGGATAGGTTGCCCCTGTTTTTTCTGCCAGAAGCTTGGCTTTCTCCACTGTTTCTGCATCTGCGCCGCCAAAGCCATCTGCTGCGTCCAGCACAATGCCCACAACATTCACCCCCTGCTCTTTCACTTCCCCGGACAGTTTTTCCAGATCCGGAATTTCATTGACACAGGGTGTACACCAGGTAGTAAACACATTGATCATGGTCAGATCATACTCAGCAAACATTTCCTGGGTAAAAGAATTTCCTTCGATATCCTTCATGGAAAACTCGCCGATCCGCTCTGTCTCTTCCACCTTCTGTTCCCCGGATTCCAAAGGCTCCTGAAGGGAGTCTGTGTCTGCAGACTGGACTTTCTCATTCTGCTCCTTCTCTCCGCTGTTTTTCCCGCCGGTTCCGCAGCCGGTGCATAAAGCCAGGCAGCATATGCCTGACAGAATTAATATGCCGGTTCTTTTCTTATGATTTCTCATTTACCAATTTTCTCCTTTTTCATACATTTCTCTGTAAATCTCCAAATCATCATACCACTGCCGATCATTTTCTGCAATATCCATCTCTAATTTCATATATTCCGACATCATACAGGCCCCGGCGGCATTTGTCTTTTGGAGCTCATGGAGATTCCCAGGATGAATCCCGCCGATGGCATACACCGGTATGGTTACGCTTTGGCAGATTTCTTCCAGAAATGCAGTTCCTCTGGGCGGTATGCCCTTTTTACAGTCAGTGGCAAAAATATGGCCTGCCGTCAGGTAAGAAGCCCCCAATTCTTCCGCCGTTTTTGCTTCCTCCAAAGAGTGAATGGAAACTCCGATATGCTTCACTTCTGACAAAAGATTGTTATTTTTGGAAAAAGCAGGCTCCCGCCGATATGTTTTCAAAAGAGACAGCGGCAGATGCAAACTTGGGCATCCTGTCTTATGGGCTGTGGGCAGGTGGGTATGGGGAATGAGCAAAGCCGAAGGGCCTTTTATCGTTTCCAATAAATTCCAAATTCGGCCAAACAGTTCCAGATATGCTTCTTCCGGCAGATTTTTCTCCCGTACAATTAACATATCCGGTCTTTTCGGAAACTTTTCCTGCACTGACGCATCTGCACATTTTCCATTCGCTTTCCCCACCGGCACATTTTTTCCTCTTCCATTCGCTTTCCTCACCGGCACATCTGTCCCTCTTTCATTTGCTTCCCGTCTGGGCAGGTATTCCTTCCCGGGTGCGGCAAGCTTAGCCAGAAATTCTGCATATTCTTCCAAAGTTCCGTTCCCGCCAAACTTCCGGTACAGTCCGTAATCGGAAACTGCAATCAGCTTAAACGTACACATAATCGTTCATCACCGGCTGCAGTCCCCGAGATTTCAGGGCAGCAAGCACTTCTGATACGTTCCTGTGATCTGCAATTTCAAACTGGCTGTCTCCCTGTCCTGTCACTTCTTTGGAATGATTTCCAATTCCGGTGCTGACTCCCGCTGATATTTTAGTGGCTGCCATTCCAACTACATGATCCCGAAATTCCTCCCGTTCCCTGGTGGAAATTGTCATGCCTGCAAAGGGCATAAACAGCCGGCAGGCGCACATAACCTGCAGAAGCTGACGCTCTGTAACCTCCTGCCAGGCTGTCCATGCCGTAGTTTCATCTGACTTTCGTTCTCTATGTATGGTAGTTTCATCCGGCTTTGATTCTGTATCTGCATATGCTCCGGCTTTCGGATTAATCGGCCTGAGTCTGGGACAGGAAAAGGAAATTTCCGCATAGGGGTATTTCCTTTGAATATAATAGGCATGAAGTCCTGCGGCAAAGGCGTCTTTGCGGAAATCTGACAGCCCAAGCAATGCGGCAAAGGCAACGCCCCGCATTCCTCCCTGCAGCGCCCGCTCCTGTGCATGAAAACGATAGGGAAATATCCTCTTCGGCCCTGCCGGGTGCAGGATTTCGTACTGTTTGGGATCATAAGTTTCCTGAAACACCGTTACATAATCTGCCCCGCATTCCCGCAGATACCTGTAATCCTCTGAATTCATGGGATATACCTCAAGCCCCACCATTTTAAAATAGTTCCGGGCAATTCTGCAGGCTTCTCCAATGTATTTCATATCAGCCTGACCAGGACTTTCCCCAGTGAGAATCAGAATTTCTTCCAGTCCGGTTTCTGCAATTGCCGCCATTTCTTTTTCAATTTCCTCCTGACTTAACTTCATTCTGTGAATCTGGTTTTTGCAGTTGAATCCGCAGTATACACAGTGATTTTCACAGTAATTGGAAATATAAACGGGGGTAAACAGATACACAGAACTGCCGAACTGTCTCTGTGTCTCCTCCTTTGCCCTGGCTGCCAGTTCTTCCAAAAAAGGCTCTGCCGCCGGAGACAGCAATGCGGCAAAATCCTCTGCCGTTCTGCGTTCTGCCTCCAATGCCTTTCTCACATCCTGACAGGTATAGGATTCCGGCTGATAGCTTTCCCGGGCCGCCAGAACCCTGTCAAAAATATCGGATTGTAACTGTTCCATTCCTTCCAGATATTCCATGTGGTTTGTGTTCCTCTGGTTTGTTTCCATACTCTGCCTCCTCAAAGATCATTCCCGCAAAAATCCTGTCAGCGGAGAGGACGCTTCGCCCCCTGTCTTTCGCACTCTTCCTAAGCCGGAAAGATACGCTTCCCGGCCTGCCTCGACTGCCTTTCTAAATGCCTGGGCCATCAAAGGGATCTCTCCCGCCGTGGCAATTGCCGTATTGGCCATGATTGCAGCCGCTCCCATTTCCATTGCCTCACATGCCTGGGAGGGCCTGCCGATTCCCGCGTCCACAATAACCGGCAGCTCAATTTCATCAATCAATATCTGAATAAAATCCTTTGCGGCCAGTCCCCGGTTTGAACCGATGGGCGCGGCCAGCGGCATCACCGCTGCCGCTCCCGCCTGGGCCAGATCTCTTGCCGTATTCAGATCCGGAAACATATACGGAAGCACTGTAAAACCTTCTTTCGCCAGCAACTCCGTGGCCTTTACCGTCTCCTGATTATCCGGCAGCAGATATTTGGCGTCCCGCATAATTTCCACTTTTACAAAATTCCCGCAGCCAAGCTCTCTGGACAGCCTTGCAATTCTCACTGCTTCTTCAGCGGTTCTGGCGCCGGAGGTATTGGGCAGAAGCGTCACGCCCTCCGGAATATAATCCAGGATCTTTCCCGCCCCGTCAGAGTTGGCCCGGCGAACCGCCAATGTGATTATTTCCGCCCCGGCCTGTTCCACCGCCGCCCGGATCATCTCCACATTATATTTCCCCGAGCCTAAAATAAATCTTGAGGAAAATTCCCGCCCGCCCAGAATTAACTGATCGCTCTTTAGATTTTTTTGGATTCTTTTTTCTTCTTCCATTGTTCTCCTGCCTTTCTTATGTACAAATACTTCCTTAGCCGCAGTCCGCAGTTAATTCGCCGGAACGCTGCCCAATTTGTGTGTCAAAGGGCAATCCGGCAGTGACCTTCGTATCCAAATATAAAAGTTCGCTGTAGTTCTAAACTTCTTTTTTCCCCAGCATCAGCCGGATTGCCATATTGGCCTGATGAGCCGCGCATACCATAACCCGTGAGGGCATCAGGCAGGTAGCTTCATCCAGATCCGTTACCCCATCCCCGCAGAGATACAGCCGCTTCATTTTCCTTCTGGTGGCAATGGAATTTGCAGAGGAAACTCCTGCCATACCGCTTCCGGAAATCACTGTTGTTTTGGGGCATTGGTCCAATACCGTATTCACCAGAATTGCTTTCTGCTCAGGATTGTCAAAAGCCTCGCAGAGAATGGGATATTCCCGGAAGAAACTCCCTGCATTTTCTGCCGTCACTTTCTCTGCCGCCGCTGTCACTTCCAGATATGGGTTGATTTTTTTCAGGATCTCCAACAACGCTTCTGTTTTGAGACGGCCCAAATGGGAAATATCGTATGCCTGCCGGTTCAGATTTGTAAGTTCCACCCGGTCAAAATCCACCAGAAATAATTTTCCCACCCCTGCCCTTGTCAGCATCACTGCAATCTGGGAGCCAAGGCCCCCAAGACCTGCAATTGCCGCAGAACTGCCGGAAATTTTCTCATACATTTCGGGAGTATACCGCTCCAGAAGCGCTTCTTTTAACTGACGGCGGCTTATGGGCTTTTCTCTGCCTTCCATGACTCCGTTGTTCCCCGGCAATTTCTCTTTCCTCAATTCACAATCTTTTTTCATCAGCCCCCTCCCACAAAGCTCACCACTTCCAGTTGATCCTCATTGCTGATCCAGGTTGTCTCATAGGAACCCCTGGGCACAATTTCACCATTTCTTTCCACTGCAATTCTCTCTGTCTGAAATCCCTCCTGCCGCAGCAGCTCTGACAGAGAGAGCTGAACAGAAATTTCTTTTTTTACACCGTTGACTGTCATTGTCATTCCTCCTGAAATTTTGTGCGGAGCAGTTTTCCAGAGAGTTTCTGGCCCAGAGCGAACTTTTTATATCTAGTACATCGAATAATTAATAACTGCCAACTGCGTCTAAGGTGTTCCGAAGAACCGTCACTCCTAAAGGAACGTCATGGACTTTAACGCTTTATAGCGGCAAGTTCTTTCCTATAAGATAAAAAAAGACCGCCACGAAAGAACTACACCCGCGGTGGTGTACCCCTTCGTGCGGTCTTATCCCAGAGCATGCTTCAAATGCGCTCTAAAACTTCTCCAACACTCTGCCTGAGATTATAATTCATATTTCTAAGGCTGTCAAGAATCAATTAACTTTCTTTATCTGTTTCTTTATCTGTTCGTCGCTGCATTCGCCTGCAATTATGTTTTTGTTTCAGCGCCAGTCAGATTCTTTTGTCTAATTAAATCCAACCACCTTCTGGGAGATTTTATAGGCGGCAACTGATATTTTTCTTCCGCCCTTTCCCGGCAGGTTCATGGCCTGGCCCATAATTCCGTTTCTCAGATGCCAGAACAGACGAATGTCATAATTTTTCAGATATTTCCAGAGCTCCCTCTTCTTCTCTAAATTCTCCCTGGTGCCGGAACGGATCAGCATAATCGTCGACACCACCGTAATAATTTCCAGATAATTAAACATATATTTCCGAAGCCTGCGGTTGGGAAGTTTCCACAAATCCACCGTTTCCACCATAATTTTGTTTACCTTAATCTGCTGATCAATCCGCTGAATCATCACTTTCTCATTCACAGACTGATCCTCCCTGCCGATAAAATAGCGGTAAAAATCCACATTCAGATAATACATGTTTTTCACATAGGGCAGCGGAACATAAACAAAAAGGTTATCTACATAAAAAGTATGCTTCGGCAGCTCCAGTCCGCATTCCCGAAGAAGCTGGGTACGGTAAATCACAGAATGCATCAGGATATACTGGCCTTTGCGGAAATGCTTTGCGTCATTCCAGCCGAAAATCCTGCCTTCCGGAAGGGTTCCTGTATATTTCATTACTTTTTTATGTTTTGCCCCTTCTTTTTCATAGACAAAGTTGCTGATTAACATATCCAGAACTGTTTTTCCTCCGGATAATTCCCGCAAAGCAGACAGGATTTGCCTGTATGCTTCCCCGTCCACCCAGTCGTCGCTGTCCACCACTTTGAAATAAAGTCCGGAAGCATTGCGGATTCCCGCATTGACCGCTTCTCCGTGTCCGCCGTTTTCCTGATGAATGGCTTTCACGATGGTGGGATAATTCTCAGCATATTTGTCTGCGATTTCTGCCGTCCGATCCTTCGAACCGTCGTCTACCACAATTATTTCCACATCCTCCCCGCCAACCAGCAGTGATTCTATACAATGCTCCAAATAATCCTCTGAATTGTAACTTGGAATTGCAACTGATAATAATTTCATGCCTCTTCTCCTTTGTTTTTACATTCACTATGATAAGACCATACTTTTTTATTATACACATTTTGCCCCAGGAATCAAAATAAAATTTGTTCATATATTTTTTACATATTTCTCATATTATTAACACACCGAAGTCACATTTAGCCTCTATACTAACAACCATAGAAGAAAACATTACTTCTTTCATAAATGAATATCTTTTTCATAGCCTTGCCTTCGGGCAAGGTCCTCCCGATAAAACAGTGTATCCTCACTTTTTTATATAAATCTTTTTCATATGAAAGCCGGTGCAAAACAGCGCACCGGCTCCTCTTTTTTAATCATCTGAAAACTTCTCATTGCCCAGGCGGATCTTCATATATTTTGTATATGCGCCAAAAGCCGCCGGAATAGGATAACGCTCCTCCGACTCTGCCCGTTCCACAAACATCATGTTTCCCTTCTGCCGGGAAAGCTCGTCCACACGGATCACATATCCGGTCATATGCCATTCCACGTGGGAAAAAATATGCTTTGCCGGCTCCAGCTTCTGAATACGGATGGGCGATAAATTCTGTTCCTTCAGCCAACGCAGCGCCTCATCCTCCGTCAGATGGCCGCCGGTATTGGGAAATTCATACAAACCTGCCAAAAGTCCCCGGGCCGGTCGTTTGCGAAGGACGATTTTTTCTTCATCCTGTATGATAAACACTGTTTTTTCTTCGATTTTTCTGGGTTTGGCTTTGCTTTTTACCGGAATCCTTGTCCAGAGATCCTGTTTTTTAGATTCGCAGAAACCTCCCCAGGGGCATACTTCACACCGGGGCGCGCCGCCTGGCAGACAGACTGTGGCGCCCAACTCCATCAAGGCCTGGTTGAAAGAACCGGCCTGCTCTTCTGGAATCACCTTCTGCAAAACATTCTCCGCTTTTGTCCTGAAGGACTGCTTCATAATGTCAGAATCATCTGCGGATACTCTTGTGATAATCCGAAGAACATTCCCGTCCACCGCTGGAACCGGAATTCCATAGGCAATGGAGGCAATGGCTCCTGCGGTATAATGGCCGATTCCCTTTAATTTCAACAGCTTTTCATAATCTGCCGGCAGCTGGCCTCCATGTTCCTGCACCACTGTTTGGGCCGCTGCCTGCATATTCCGGACCCTGTTATAGTAGCCTAAGCCCTCCCATAATTTCAGCAGCCTTTCTTCTTCACATTCTGCCAAAGCGGCAATTTCAGGCAGCGCTTTGATAAATCGTTCAAAGTACGGTTTCACTGCTTCTACTCTGGTCTGCTGAAGCATAATTTCAGATACCCAGACATGGTAAGGGGTTGGAGACTCCCGCCAGGGCAGGGTTCTTGCATTGTTCTGAAACCACTCAAGCAAAGGGGCTACCGTTTGTTTAAAAGGGAATTTTTCTATCATGAAATGTACCTCGATTCGGGATTTTTCGCTACAGACGTAGGTTTTACATTGTTAATCTTATCTTAATCACAGAGAATTTTCAAGATACAAACTAATATTTGAACCGTTGGGCGGTACGTAGCTTGAAATGAGCAGAAAAATGATTATAATAAATGTTGCCATATAGTGTCAGGATTTTGATGGTATTCTATTATACGAGGAGGAACCGGCAATGCAGGAAAGCAGATTATTTAAAATTGTGTATCATTTACTCGATAAAGGACGGGCCACTGCTCCAGAATTAGCAGAAAAATTTGAAGTGTCCGTAAGGACGATTTACAGGGATATTGACGCCCTAAGCGGCGCGGGTATTCCTGTTTATGCAGAAGCAGGGCGAAACGGCGGCATTTATCTGATGAATGATTTTGTTTTAGATAAAGCGGTGCTGTCAGAAGAAGAAAAGCAGGAAATTCTAACAGCCCTGCAAAGTATCAATTCTGCAAACAATCTTGGCAGCAATCAAACATTGCAGAAGCTTTCTGCCATCTTTCATATGAATTCGGAAAACTGGCTTGAAGTGGATTTTTCCAGATGGGGCGATAACGGAACCGACAATGAGAAATTTAAATTACTGCAATCAGCCATAATTCATCAAAAATGCGTAAAAATAACTTATGCAAATTCCTATGGAACAATTAGCGAAAGAATTGTCCAGCCCTTTAAAATATCCTATAAGTCTATGTCGTGGTATTTAAAAGCATATTGTACAAAAAAACAGGATTATCGTATTTTTAAGCTGACCCGCATGATAGATTTAGAAATTCTCACGGAAAGTTTCTGCAAAAATTCTTTCCCGGAGCCGGACGAAACACTGGCGCAATCCTACCATACAATTGTACTGCGTTTCCCGAAAAATATGACTTACCGTGTTTATGATGAATTTGACAAAACGAGGATCAGCAGAAAAGAAAATGGAGATTTAATCGTATCTATAGAAATGCCAGAGGACGCATGGCTAATAGGGTATTTATTGTCATTCGGAACCCAGGTAGATATTATAGAGCCTGCGTATCTTAAAGACATCGTGGCAGAGCAGGCAAAGAAAATCTATGAAAAATATACCTTGTGAAACGGACGGAGAGTCATAATGGAATGCCCGAAAGATATAAATCTTGACACAAGGTGTCGGGATATGTGTGGTATCATTTGCCTGTAAATCCTATTATAATTAAAAACGAAAGGGAACGAACTATGAGCAGACCAACAACAAAAACAGATTTACTGACAGCCGCAGCCGCTAATTATGAAAAGTTACACACTCTTGTTTCCGGATTAACAGAACAAGAATTAGAGACTTCCTTTGATTTTTCACATGATGAAAAAAAGAAAGAGGCTCATTGGAACAGAGATAAAAATCTTCGTGATATTTTCATCCATCTCTATGAATGGCATCAGCTTTTGTTACACTGGGTACAATCCAATCAGAATGGCGAACATAAGCCGTTTCTCCCGGAGCCTTATAATTGGAAAACCTATGGAGATATGAATGTGGAATTTTGGAAAAAACACCAGTCTACCTCCTTAGAGGATGCAAAGAATATGTTTCAGCACTCTCATGGCAAAGTAATAAAACTGGCGAAAACTTTTTCAAATGAGGAATTGTTTTCGAAAGGCGTTTATCAATGGGTAGGAGGAAGCACCCTGGGCTCTTATTTCGTCAGCGTTACCGCAAGTCATTATGACTGGGCAATGAAAAAACTGAAAGCACACAGGAAAAATTGCGCCAACATATAGGGAGGACAGACCATGCACTTCGTGAAAGCAAAAGAGATATTAGCTGCTGAAAATGGAATGAATTTATACCGCGGCTGCTCTCACGGGTGCATTTTTCGCCGTTTATTAACGATACGGAAGATAATATTCTTCTTTTTCAAAAGATGAATTGAAATAACTTCAAGATTGTTCTCTCTGGCTGCTGCAGGTAACATTTTCACAGTATTTTCAAACACATTACAATTATACAAATCGGAATTCTGATAAGACACTTTTTATAGCATTTAATAACTGTTATATCTTATCTTCAAAAAGTCCGCAAACCCTTGTAAATGCTAAATTTATAACAAGTGAGCTTGCCCTTATACTTTCCCTTGTGTTATATCCTTTGCCCTCATGTTACGAACCTTCATAAGGGCAAAAATAAGGGAAAGAAAAACCTGTAACAAATTATAACATGAATTGAACAGGACAGGAAGAACTGATTGGAATGCTTTCACAAATTTCTCCAAAACACAAGAAGAAAGGACGAAAAAAGATATGAGGTTTATTCATGCAACATATAATATGATCCATAACAGTATTGATGTAACCACTTTTGACGGATATGTTTTACGGATAGACTGCGGAAAAGCAGAAGAAGGATTATAAACAACACCATACTCTGAATATACCTTAAATGCTTTGGCAATAGACAATCCCCTTGAATATGCAACGCTGTATCTTGAGGGCGGTATGCAGATGTGGATAGATGCGGAAGACTCATTAGAGTTGTGGTAATATATCTTTCTTTGTATAGAGGACTGGTCAAAATATAAACCCGTTCGCTCTTTATTTGTAAAACTGCTCACACTTACATCATATATGAACGAAGTTTTACAATAATAAATCATTAGGAATTGTTTAGAAATAACTTATTAATTCTGACAGTTTAGTACCAAACGATATGGATACAAAATAGTCTACAACTTGCAGACTATTTTGTATCCATCATTTTCGCAACTTCAGATTCCAACGTTTCTATTGTAGGAAGACTGCGTTGATATTCTTTGCTGAGAGCGTTGCTTAATTCATATCCCGCAATACCAATCGGTTGCGAAACTTCTTCCAAAGAATATTCTGCCACAACATTATCCTTATCTTTACAAATAAGCAAGCCTATTGCCGGATTATCACCATCTCCTGTTAATTGTTTATTTACTGCGGTAACATAAAAATTCAATTTTCCAACATACTCCGGTTCAAATCTCTTTGTTTTAAGTTCCACAACAACATAGCAATGCAGCTTAATATGGTAAAACAATAAATCAATATAAAATTCACGCTCTCCAACCCGTAACTGAACCTGACGTCCCACATAGGAGAACCCCGTTCCCAACTCCAACAGGAACTGTGTAATTTGATTTACCAGAGCATCTTCCAATTCTTTTTCATCATAATCATCTCGCATCGTTAAAAAATCGAAACTATATGGATCTTTTAATGTCTGTACAGCCAAATCAGAAGCATTGGCAGGAAGTTTATCCTTAAAATTCGTAATGGCTTTTCCCTTACGCTCATATAATCCGCTTTCAATCTGATGTTCCAATACATCCCGGCTCCAATTATTTTCTAAAGTATACTGTGCATAAAAAACAGCTTCACGCACATCTTTACATTTAAAAATAATACGCTGATTATGTCCCCACGGAATTGTTGTTATCAGCCGGAAAATATCATCAGACCTCAATTCGTCTACAACTTGTTGACCATTTACAGCTTTTGCATAAAAGCGGTACCATAGCCGCATCGTTTTCAAATTCGTTTCTGAAAATCCTGCCATATCAGGAAATGTCTTTTTTAAATCAATACTCATCTGCCGCAAAAGACCTTCTCCCCATTTTGAATGTTTCTGCCGATTTACGATATCCGCGCCAATATGCCAATAAAGTTCTAATAGTTCTCTATTCACTTTAATAGATGCTTTAATCTGACTGTTTCTAATCCTGTCTTTAATCAAAGCAATCCATTCCCTGTATTCATCAGTCACGATAAATTTTACCTCTTGCTTTTTGATGCCGGCTTTCATCTTTTCCTCCATAGTATGTATCAATTCATTATAAAATCATTCATTGTCAGATACAAATTATCTCTTATCCTTCCAAAAGGTCAAATACATTTGCGTAACACATTCCATCATGCCCAACAAAATATGCATTAAGAAAAATACACTGATTGAAATGAGCCATTTTATAGCTGATGCTGGAACAATCAGGGCTAAAAATACATATGCGATCAATATCATCATATAAATAATTTCTACCATAACATAGGTTCCATTGTTTCTGTATTAATTTCATTACGGACATGATTGTATTTTGCTGATTTAAAAGTAATATTATAATTTCCATTTCCCATGTCTTCAAACGAATCCAGCCATACAACTTTTTCAGCAAAAGTCAACTCTTGTCTTCTGTCTTTTTAGACTCTTTTTCAAAGTATATTCCAGCATTTTTGAAAAAATATTCGTAATTTGCGCAATGTCATATGTAGATGTGTCCGATGCTTCTTTTTGTCTTGTAAGAGCAAGATAATAAAAATAGATTAAGACCTTTTTATCATTTTCTTGAGTACCCATATTTTTCTCCTCAATGCTTACAATATTTCTTTTAACAGTTTCCAATTATCGTCTTTTATATCATTTGAGTATTCTTCTGTACAGATACATAGTTCAGAACTTTGCTTATCCTGACGCACTATACCTCCCTTTGTTTCTATAATCCATGTATTTCCTTCTGTATCATGGACTATATAATCGGGATAAAAAGATTTTTGTTTTCCAGCATTATCTTCATACACAATAGAAAAATACTCGTTGCCTTTATCTCCATTTTTGTAGAACCATTCTACATGATTATTGGATTCACAGTATTTTGCAAATATTTTTTCAGGTTCTGATCGAACTTCCGCTGAAGCCCTATACCCTTTATATACCTTTTTGATCAGTTCCATTTGATCTTTAGCACTGCCGTCATACGCAAACATATAATTTAATGGAAAACTCCACGGTTTTTCAGTTACCATATTCGATTCTATCTTTATCTGTGCCGTTTCTGATGCCATTGCAATACGGATATCATCAATTAATCGGCGCTTATTATTAATGACAAATGCATACAACTCTCTGATTTCTAATATCAAAAGAGTATACTCCGAACGCAAATCTTTCAAAAATAATTTGCGCATGATTGCATTCATATTATTGTAATCAAGACCTACCTTCATTCCAATTTCAGCAACACAATGATGATATTCTTTTCCATGTTTGTGTGTCGTTAATTTTTCCCTGATTTTTATTTCATTCAAATTATCAAATTCTTCTTTGGACAAAGTAGCCAGTTCTCCTGACTTGGTATAATCTATAATATCTGTGTTGAAATCATATTTGTGTGCTTCTAACTTTTTTCTGTTTTCTATAGCTTTCCCATCCAGATTGTATTGGCTGGAAAAATACTTCTTTATGACCTTTAACGCCAATTTTGCATCTCTTGGGAAAGGAACATTTGTCTTTTGCTGGCAAATAAGGGTAAAGTGACTATATTCACGTTTCAAAGTCAAGTCCCTTTCTTCCAAAGCCCCTTTCCCTAAACTCCTTTTTACATTTTCTGTAAATTTTTCATCCAAAGTATAAAGATAGCAGCAGTCCAGCAAATCGTCTTCATAATGTTTTGCTTCCGGCATCCTGCGGATTCTTCCAATAGTCTGAATCTCAAATGTTTCACTCATATTATCACGCAGCTTGACAAGTATATGTGCTCTTGGACAATCCCATCCCGTCGCAATAGCTTGCTTAATAATTACGACTATTGATTCCGCATTATTTTCCGAAATGGACTCTAAGTTTTGTTTCTTATCTGCAAGCCATACCGCTAATTGATTATTTTCATATGTAATTCCTTGTGCAGAAAGATAGGTTTCGATGCTCTCCAAAAGAACATCCGACTTATTAGGTAACTGAACAACTATCAATGGATTTACATCAACTTTCCTTCTCAAAAATTCTGAATGCAATTTGCGGCGTTTTGTAAGGGCCTTATCCATGAGATAAGAAACCTGATCTTCAACGCTTATATTCTGTTCAAAATTCTCATTAATAAGCAGCAATTTTTTTATTAGCCCTTCTGCAATGACATCTTCTTCCGGGATTTCAATTAAATATGCATCCTTATAATTCTTTGGTGTTGCAGAGCATCGCACAATCTTCTCAGTTTTAAAATAATCAATAATTTCTTCCGCCTTAATGGTATCATTTTGGTGAGATTCATCCACAATAATTTTAAATGTCAGTCCTTCTTCTAAGGCATGGAAGATGCAATCCAAAAAATTAACCCGTTCACTGTCTTTTAACGCATTATTACCTTTTTTGGTGAGTTTCTCCCAATTGATAAAGCAGCAGTCATTTTCTTCAAATCCGCCTGCCATAACGTCGCATAACAATTTTGTTCGGCTTCCATGAATGTATCTATCCATTTTTTCCTTGCTCTGTTCCTCAAGATTTCCTTTTCCCGGAGTAAGCCAAATAAATACCTGCTTGTTATAACTTTTCAGATACTCATCCATAAAGTGTGTTAAAATAATCGTTTTTCCGCTTCCGGTACAGCTTTTCAAAATGATTTCTTTTTTGTCAAACTCCATTGCCTCCATCAAGTCTGCAATTGCTTTTAATTGGAAATCTGCCAACTCTATGTTCATATTCAGCCCTCCAACTCCCTATAGTAATAATCAGGAATGTTATTTATCTTAATATTTAATTTTCGCACCTTTTCTGCCTGTTCACCAGAAAGAAGTATATCATGTCCTAAATAAATTATTTTGCAATCTGAATCCTTGTTGAGCCGATTAATATAATCGTCTGCTTCTTTTTCGGTTAGGATAATTGCAACTTCTGAATTATTTATGAAATCAATTCCATTTTCCAATTCTACCAGTTCACGGATATGCAGAAGCAATTCATCAGCATACTCATAATATAAACGGTCACTAATTGGAATATAATCGATTTTGTAATACTTCAGGCTTTCACATATTTTTCCTTTTCAATTACTCTTTTCAGACGTTCATATGTAACGTCCTTGCAAATATTGTTTTCATTATTGGTGCAAAGGATAATTTGACGATTGCTTTTCTTATTTTCTGCATTATATCGAAATAATGCCTGCCCCGTCGTTCCGCTTCCAGCAAAGAAATCAAGTATAACAGCATTTTCTTTATTTATTGTTCCAATAGAAATAATATATTTCAAAAGTTCTACAGGCTTAGGATAAGGGAATGCTTTTTTGTCAAATAATTTTCCCAAGTCTTTTGTCCCCTCTTTTGTCATTCCCACAAAATCAGGCAATTGAGTTGTTGTAGCAGAGATACCAGCAATATTTCCTGTTTTTTTCAAAGCTTTAGCTTCATCTTCATCTTTAAAATACCTTAATTGAGGTTTTGATATTTTAAGGAATTCATAATCACCTGGAAAAACTATTCTGTTTTGTTTTAAATAAAACACCACTTTACAACTATTATAAATAGTGCTCCTTTTGCTGAACAAGGTATTTTAAGGCTTTCATAAGGGCAGATGATTTTATTATACTTTCGCT